>JAOAFK010000103.1 GCA_026416315.1 Syntrophorhabdaceae bacterium
AATAATTCCCACATCCTCTGCCCATTTATCGAATTTAAAAATCATCAAAACCCTTGCAAGGAGTTTTTTTATAAACCAGCTTATAATAAAACCGCCTATCATGACCACAATCATGACAATTACATTGAGGAATATATCCGTGAAATTTTCATATAGATCAAGGAAAAGGTCTTTGAAAAAATCTTTCATATCAAAATCTTATTCGATATAGCCTTGTCCTGTCAATGAAAAATAAGGGTTTTTTGTTGACATATTTGTTTTTTTATATAAAAATTTTCAACAAAAACTTATAAGAGGGGGTAGTATGAATAAGAAGATAATTTTTATGGGTTTAATTTTACTGGCCTTTATGGTTAGCTTTTTTACAATTGCCGATGCAAAGATAATTGTTAAGTACGGCCATGTGGGTCCTCCTGTGCATCCGCAGCACAAAGGTGCCCTTGCCTTTGCCAAATATGTGAATGAGAAGACAAATGGTGAGATTGAGGTTCAGGTATTTCCCCTCGGTCAGTTAGGCGGTGAGCGTTCCATGACAGAACAGGTTCAATCAGGGACACTCCATATGACAGCAGTGACAGCAGGGGTATTAGCGAATTTTGTTCCTCAGATGGGCATTATTGAGCTTCCTTTTATATATCCTAACAGGGAAGTGGCCTATAAGGTTCTTGATGATAAAGAGGTTAAAGAGAGATTTGCAAAATATTGTGATGAAAAGGGGTTTGTATTTATAGGTTATACAGAAAATGAATTCAGGGATATGACAAATTCAAAACGTCCCATAAGAAAACCAGAAGATTTAAAAGGATTGAAGATTAGAGTTATAGAAAGCCCTATTTTTATAGATACTTTTAAGGCCCTTGGAGCTAACCCAACACCCATGCCATTTCCTGAAATATACAATGCCTTACAGCAAAAGGTAATAGATGGCCAGGACAACCCTATTTATACATCCATTTTAATGAAGTTCACAGAGGTAAATAAATACGCTACTATAACAAACCATATCCTTACAGAATGCCCTGTTGTTGTAAACAAAAAATTCTGGAATTCCCTAACGCCTGAACAGCAGAAGATCTTCCGTGAGGCTGCAGATGTGCAGATAAAAGTGAACAGGGAAGAAAATGCAAAAAATAGGGTGGAGGCATTGGAAAAGGCAAAACAGCAAAAGGTAGAGGTAATCATCCTTACAGAAAAAGAACTTGAGGCATTCAGGAATGCAGTAAAGCCTGTTCACGAAAAATATAAAGGCGTTTACGGTGAAGAATGGTATAATTTTTACATAAACAAGATAAAATTTTATTCACAGAAAAGATAGGTAATCATAAAACAGGGGTCAAAAGACCCCTGTTTCACAGAAAATGAAAAAAAAATTAGAAATTATAAACAGATTTGAAGAATGGTTATGTGGGATAATTTTACTTGGACTCGCATGTCTCACATTTGTAGAGACTGTTTTACGCTATACCATTTCCTATTCATTTACATGGTTTAAAGAATTGGCAAATTATCTTTTAGTCTTCTGCACATACCTTGGTGCAGCCATTGGAGTAAAATATGGAACACATTTCTCCATGGAGGCATTAACAGAATATACACCAGACAGGATAAGTCATTTAATCAAAACAGTAGCGTATTTAATATCAGGTCTCGCACTAATACTTTTTATCTTCTATGGGATAAAACATATCCAATCAACCATTAAATTTGGTGTAAAATCTTCAGCCATGCAGATACCCATGTATATACCTTATATCTCAATACCTTTATTTTCCATTACCATGTCTTTCAGGTTTTTTGTCCTTTCCTATAAACATTTTAAAAAATTTCTGAATAATGAGCCATATGAAAAGGTGAGAAAAAAGGAGGGCAAGTGAATCTCACCATACTTTTTCTTTGCTTTTTCGCCCTTCTTACATTGAGCATCCCCATTTCTATTGTCCTTGTAACTACAACAGCGATCTATCTTTTTTTTATTGCAAAAACCCCCCTTACGTCCCTGATCCAGCAATTATTTAATGGGCTTGACAATTTTGTCCTCCTCGGTGTGCCTTTTTTTATCCTTGCGGGAAACATCATGGCAGAAGGTGCCATTTCGGAAAGACTGGTAAATGTAATGAAGCTCGTTATAGGAAGGGTGACTGGTGGCCTTGCCATGGCATCAGTTATGGCCTGCATCTTCTTTGCCGCCATATCGGGTTCATCTCCTGCAACGGTTATTGCCATAGGCAGCATAATGATGCCTGCCCTTATTAAAGAGGGTTATGGTGAGAGGTTTTCCATTGGGCTTCTTACCTCTTCAGGCTCCCTTGGAATCCTTATCCCGCCCAGTATACCCATGATACTCTATGCCCTGGTAATGAACATCTCTGTGGCCGAGATATTCATGGCAGGTTTTCTACCGGGCATTTTTATAGGTCTATGCCTGATGGCATATTCCTATATCATGGCAAAAAAACATGGCTGGTATACAAAAACAAGATACACATTGAAAGAAGGGTTAAAAATCATCAAAGATGGCCTATGGGCAATGTGTTTGCCTTTTATAGTTTTAGGTGGAATTTATGGAGGTGTGTTTACCCCTACAGAGGCAGCTGCTGTATCTGTTGTATATGCCCTTTTTGTGGAGCTCTTTGTTTATAAAGAGTTGAATTTAAAAAGGCTTTTAAATATCTGCAAAGATTCGGCTATACTTTCAGGGTGTCTTTTATTCATCCTATCCTGTGCTATGACATTTATATGGTTGCTCACTGTGGAACAACTACCTCAGAAACTTGCTGAATTGATTATCACAAATGTGAAAAGCAGATGGGTTTTTCTCCTTTCCATCAACTTAGTCCTTCTTATTATAGGCGGACTCATGGATATTGTGACGGCCGTAATTGTTATATCACCCATCCTTGTTGAAACCCTTACACGATATGATATTAATTTTGTTCACTTTGGCATCATCATGATTATCAACATTGAATGCGGATTCCTTACCCCTCCCTTTGGCCTGAATCTGTTTGTATCCATGGCTATCATGAGAAAAACTTTGGTAGAAGTGGGTAAAGCAGTTCTACCTTTTATTGCCTTGTTTATAGGTTGTTTATTTACAATTACCTATCTGCCAAAAATCTCTCTTATTCTGCCTGAATTACTTTTAAAAAGATAACGAGTCCTTTCAATCACCTAAATTTTTAATTGCCTTTATAATTTCACTTGTGGAATGATTTTTTGGGTCACCCACTATGGCAATTCTTCCACCGTAAGATAAGACAATGTCCCTTTCCGGAACAGTATCTTCTGTATAGTCAGTGCCTTTTGCATGGATATCTGGCTTGAGTTCTTTTAGTAGTTCCTCTACAGTCTCTTCGCTAAAGGTCGTTACATAATCAACACAATCAATGGCTGTTAAAATCTCAACCCTTTCTTGGGCAGGGGTTATCACCTTTTTTCTTTTACCTAATCTAGCCACAGATTCGTCATCGTTGATTGCCACTATGAGGATATCGCCGAGGGCTTTTGCACCCTTGAGGTATCTTATGTGTCCTACATGGAGTATATCAAAGCAACCATTGCCAAATACTATCTTTTTACCTTTTCCTCGCTCTTTTTCGATAATTTTTTTAAGGGATTCAATATCCTTTATATATTTACCCATTTGCCTTAACCCATGTCTTTATAGCACTTTTTAATTCTTCAGGTGCAACAGTGGCAGTGCCTCTTTTCATCACCACTACACCGGCAGCAAAATTTGCAATTAACGAGGATGTATAGTAATCCGCCCCGCTTGCAAGGGAAAGGGTTACTGCTGCGCAGACTGTATCACCGGCCCCTGTTACATCTGTTACATCATCTGTGCCTGAAATGGGAATATGGTAGATGTTACCGTCTCTTAAAAACAGGCTCATGCCTTTATTTCCCCTTGTTATTAGAAGGGCCTTTATATCCATAAAACCCATTATCCTTTTTCCCACTTTTTCAATATCTTCATTTTCTTCAGCAGAACATAATACATATGCCTCTGATTCATTGGGGGTAATCATTGTTATCCCTTTGTAATCTTTCAGATTGTATCGTGAATCCCCCACAATAATCTTTTCTTTTGCCATATCCTTCAAATGCCCTATTATATCTTTGTCAATAGTGCCATGACCATAATCGGATAAAATAAATGCATCCATATCCTTTGATATGGCATCTATCTTTTTTAGTAGTCTTTTTTTTATCTGGGAAGTTACTTTCGTTTTAGGGTCTTTATCAATTCTTATCACCTGTTGCTTTGATGTATGGGTATCACCTGCCAGTATCCTTGTCTTTGTTATTGTTTCACCTTTATATCTTATAATGCCCTCTAAATCAATGTTTTTGAATTTAGAAAAATATCCCATCAACCTATCACCAGCTGTGTCATTTCCCAAAAGACCTACAGGATATACATAAGCCCCAAGCTTCAAAAGATTGTTTATGGTATTCCCTGCACTGCCTGGACATATCATTTCATCCTCATACCTTATAACAACAACAGGGGCCTCTCTTGATAATCTATATGGCCTTCCAAATATAAACACATCGGCAATGATATCACCGATTACGCAGATATTTTTTCCTTCAAAATTGTCGATTACTTTAAATAATTGGGTATCTGAAATTTTTAATGATGTTTTATGCCTATTTTTTGCCAATTATCTCCTCCATCTTTTTAAATACATCTTCAGGTGTGATACCTGAAAGACATTCAAGATTTCTATCACATGTCTTTTTGTTACAAGGTCTACAGGGTATGTTGTTTATAAACTTATAAGTGCAATCAGAAGGATAAGCAGTATACCTTTCATCCATAGGCCCGAATATTACAAATGTAGGAACGGATAGGGCAGCGGAGATATGTCTCGGGCCTGTGTCATTGCTGACTACAGCAGTTGCCTTTGAAAGGCATACTTTGAGTTCACTTATATCAAGGAGTCTTATCTCAATGGCATTTTTATGTTTTGTGCTGTCTTTTATTTCTTCAGATAAAGATACCTCATCTTTTCCGGGCAATATAAAAACCTTCATGCCCATATTCTCAAAGATAAGGTCTATAAGTTTTGAAAAATTGGTTTGAGGCCAGCGCTTTGAAGGACCGTATTGCGCACCCGGTATTATGGCAATATATTTTTCCTTATTATAGCCGAACTTTTCACTATATCTATATTCTTCTTCTTCTGTTACCTTTAAAAAAGGTTGGATTTCATGTCTTTTTAAATTCAGGACATCGAGAAGTTTTAAATAATGTTCTACCATGGGCTCAGGAACATCTTCTTCCTTTACTTTTTTTGTAAGCATGAAACCCCTTTTGTTGCGGTCAAAACCAACCCTTTCTTTTACACACCCTAAATAGAACAAAAGGGCTGATCTCATGGAATGGGGTAAAATCAAACCCAGGTCAAATTTTTCTTCCTTTAAAATGCTTACCGTATCGAAAAAAGGAACTGTACCTTTTCTATCGTAAGGGATGAATCTATCAAATAGATCCATGCCATTATATAGACTTATTGACCTTGTTTTTCCCACAGCCCAGATTTCACCCTTGACAGAGAGCCTTAAGGAACTCAAAAAAGGGCTTGCCATGACCATATCGCCTAACCAGTTAGGAAGATAGACTATCGTCTTCCCAGTCACTTCTCACCCCCATGAAAGGATTATACCTCACTGTATAATGAAGCAAGCCTTTTTGGGCTATTTCTCTATCTAAATCATCTGCAAGGGCCTTGATCTTGTCTTTATCTTTCTCCCAGGTTTTGCTATCCATATCTTCCACTGTCTTTACAAGGGAAAGATACTTGCCTTCACCGTCCATATTGCCATAACCATTTACAAAAAGGCAGAATTGACTCTTTATTTTATCCACAAGGAGATTTTCTTCCTCACCTAAATCCATGCATGTATTATCAGTAAAATTATCAAGATCATTTATTTTTTTGAAATCTATCTGGTTTGCCTTTTTTGCTATATCGTATGCCCGAGTGCCTATAAAAGGAAAGAACAGTGACCAGCGGAATCTTCCAGGTTTTATTTGTGCTAAAAGTTTAATTGTAGCCAGCATATCCTCTTTTTTTTCATGGGGCAAACCTATCATTACAAAGGCAGAGGTATGAAGGCCAAATCTGTGGGCAATATCAAAGGCATTTTCTATGTCTTTATTTGTCATATGTCTATTCAACACATTTTTTCTTATCCTGTCACTGCCGCTTTCAAGGCCAAATTTTACGATCCTGCATCCTGCATTTTTTAGATAATGAGCTGTATCTTCATCGAAGATCCTTGCATGGGCATTGCATACAAACCCTATATCCGTTACATCACGGTATTTTTCAGAAAAATCTTTTAACCAGGCTTTATCAAAGGTAAAGATATCGTCATCGAAGATAAACATTTTTATCCGCTTATAGTGTTTCAAAATATATTCAATCTCATATATGATCTGGTCTACCGTATGTCTTCTCAAATAGTATTTAGGAAGATGTCCATGTTCTTTATATAGCCCCATGATCTTGTGATTCAAACAGTATGTACACCTAAAGGGACATCCCCTTGATGCCATAAGTCCCACCCAGCCGTCCTTTGCATCTATGATCTGCTGGAAGTCAAAGATCGTGTAATCTTTGAAGGGTAGTTTATTTATATCAATATATGGTCTCAAAGGTTCAAGGACTATATTGCCATTAGCTCTGTAACCCATATTTTTTACAGATACAGGGCTCCCATTTTTCAAAAGTTCAAGGAGTGCCTCCTCCCCCTCTCCTATACAGATATAATCTATATTTTCATCAGTCATAGTACCGTAAGGGTCCATAGTAGGATGGATGCCACCGAATAAAATAGGTGCATCATAGTATCTTTTTATATGGGAGGCTATCTCTATGGCATATTTATGTTGATTGGTAAGGACAGAAAAACCTATTATATCAGGTTTTATGGAAAGGACATCCCTTTTTATCCTTTCATGTTCAATGGGGTAACCCAATTTTTCATTGATATTTAAAAGATATGTCTCTATGTTGTGGGCCTTTAAAAAACCTGAAATATAAGAAATGCCGTAGTTGAAACCAATCTGGGCATAAAGATTAGGGTATATGAAAAGAATTTTCATCTAATTTGTCCTTATATATATTTCTTTTACAGCATTAAATACATCATCAACAGTAATAACTTCAAGGCATTTTCTTTCTGTACAATTTTTTTTCTTGCAAGGGCTGCAAGGCACATCCTTTCTTACAGTGATGGATTTTGAACCATAGGGTGCATTTACCTTATGGTCAGTGGGCCCAAATATGGCAACAACAGGGGTTCCTGCAAATGCTGCAAGGTGCATAACCCCTGTATCCCCGCTTATATACACCTTAACTCTTTGAAGTAATGCATAAAGCTGTGAGATATCAGTAGGACAAGCAAGATATGCATATTTTCCTGCCTCTTCCTTTAACCTGTTTGCCTCTTTAAATTCTCCTGGTCCCCAAAGAATCAAGGTTTTGGCTCTTAATTCATCAGAGATCCTTCTTATGAGGATTGCATAATTTTTAAAGTCCCATCTTTTAAAACCACTGCCTGAACTTGAAAATGGATTTACTGCAAAGACATCACCTGTTAATCCCTGAGTTTTGAAGAAATCATCAATATATTCATGATAGTGGGCAGGAACATTCAGTTTTATTTCAGGCACATCTGATTTTGACCCTAAATATCTTGCTATAAGCATATTTCTATCCACTTTATGGAGTCTTCTGTCTTCTCCATCTATCACAATATCATAAAATAAATAACTTAATTCCTTTGCATATTTTTCTCCAAAACCGATGATTTTTTTACCCCGGGAAAGTCTTGACAGTATAACACTTTTTATAATCCCATGAAAATCTAAAATAAAATCAAATTCCGCTGCCCTTAACTCTTTAAGAAAAACACCTATTTTTTTTATGGCCTTAAAAATATTACCCTTTTTCAGCTCAAGGCTTAACTCTCCCCTGGGAAATTTGATTATCCTGTCTATTTTTCTCTGATAGGATAAAAAATCTGAAACAGGGCCTTCTACAAGCCATGAAATATGTGTTGTTGGAAATGCATCTTTAATGGAAAAGACAGCAGGGATGGTCATCAAAACATCACCGAGGGAACTGAGGCGCACAACGAGAACCTTTTTCTCAGTCTGCATTCCTCATTATTTCTTGAAGCTGTTTTGGGATTAATACAGGCTTTTTATTGGAGTTTGTGCATATATGCATTGTCTTTCCTTCAACAATGATCTCATCGCCTCTATATATCTTATAATGGAAGGTTAGCCCCCGTGACCTCCATTCAGAGACCTTTGTCTTTACTGTCAGATTATCATCGTATTCAGCTGAATTGTAATATTTCAGTTCCATCCTCACAACAACAAGATGATATCCCATTTCTTCAAGCTTTCTATATGGAAATCCCTTTTGCCTCATATATTCGCTTCTGCCAATCTCAAAATAAACAGGGTACGTCCCATAATATACTATTCCCATTTTATCAGTGTCTGCATACCTTACACGTACAGGCACATGGACAAATCCTTCTTCATCTTCATAATATTTGCCTTTATGTTCCATATCTGTTTCCCTCAAAGTGCCCTTAAAAATTCTGGTCTTAGCATGGATGGATCTTTCTTATCGAGGACATGTCTTATGGCCTTAAGTATCTTCTCCTTTTCCTCGGGTAACCACGCTTTAACAGGTAGATAATTTGATGCATGGTTTGAAGCAAAAAACATATGGGTTGGATTTGTATTTTCAATCATGATCTCAAGTTCCTCAAGGAGTTGATAAGGAGTGGGGACCTTAAATTCACCCCTTTTTACCTGTTCTGCAAGGGGTGTGCCAGGCACAATGATCACACTTAAAGCCCCTGTATAATGAGGGTCTATTTTTGTTAAAAATTTTCCTGTTTCCTCTGCATGGATTCTGCTTCTCTCGACTCCACCGAGTCCTAACAGAACCGTCACAGACAAAATCATGCCTGCTTCCTTTACCCTTTTAGCTGCCTCTTCTGTTTTTTCAAGGGTCGTGCCTTTACAGACCCTGTCAAGCACCACCTGATCCCCTGATTCTACACCGAGATAAACAATACCGAGACCAAGGTCTTTTAGTTGTTTTAGCTCATCCACTGATTTTTTCAAAATAGACTTTGTATTTCCATAAATCCCTATCCTCTCAAGCTTCGGGAATGCACCCCTTATAAGCTCCATTATGGGTATAAGTCTTTTCTGTGGTATAACAAGGGCATCGCCATCGGCAATAAAAACCTTTCTTATAAATCGGGCATATTCCTTTGCCTCTTCCACATCTTCTTTTATTTCTTCAAAGGACTTTACTCTAAACTTTTTGTCTTTATATGAACCACAAAAGGTGCATTTATTGTGGGAACAGCCCACTGTTACCTGTAAAATGAGGCTATCTGCCTCGCTGGGTGGTCTGTATATGGCGCCTTCGTATTTCATCTTTCAATCCTGTACAGTTTTTCTCCTTCCCTTACAAGGCCGTATTTCTTTCTGACGACCTCTTCAAGGTAGTTTTCATCTTTTCTCAGCCTCTCTATTTCTTCTGATAAGGTTTTGTTTTCCCTTTCTATGGCCTCTGTTTTTTTAACAATCCTTGCAAGTTCTATCTTCATCTTTATATAGTTTAAAAGGCCACCTTCATAAAATATGATTGATAATGCCATAACAACAAGTAAAATGGTAAAACCATGTTTCTTTATAAATTCTTCAAACACCGATAATAATATAAACGCCATCCTCACAAAAAGTCAACCTGTCTGTTGAAAAATTGTCAACTCAAAATAGAAATGTCCTACTTTTACCAAAATAGAAATGTCCTCATTAACAATTTTTGTATTTATATAAATTATTATTCATCACTTCATCTCCGTAGTCGTCGTACTGTGGGAATGTGGTAAAGGCGA
>JAOAFK010000108.1 GCA_026416315.1 Syntrophorhabdaceae bacterium
CATGATTGTGGTCATGATAGGCGGTTTTATTATAAGCTGGTTTATAAAAAAACTCCTTGCAAGGGTTTTGATGATTTTTAAATTCGATAAATGGGCAGAGGATGTGGGAATTATTAATTTTTTAAAAAAGGGAGATGTAAAAACCCTGCCATCAGTGATTATAAGTAAGATCGCCTTCTGGATTTTTATTGTGGTGTTCTTTTCCTTTGGTATGAATTTTATAGGCATCACCCAGTTCAGTGAATACGCCTCAAAGATCACAGCCACGCTTCCTACAATAGTCATTTCCATTTTAATTGTTATCATTGGAATTATACTCAGCAATTTTATCGGAAGACTTGTATACCTTGCATGTGAGAATGCGAATCTAAAATATGGTGATATCATCACAAAAAGCATTAGAATCTTTCTCATAATCATTACTTTTGGCATTGTCTTTGAATACATAGGTATTGGTAACACTATTATAACGATAAGCTTTCTTATTATATTCGGCGGGATTATCCTAACCCTTTCCCTTGCTCTGGGTATTGGATTGAGTTATGTTGTAGGTGACCTCATCAAGGAAAGGGTTAGGATGAAATGGGATAAAAAGCATAGAGAAGATAATCCTTCATTTAAAGAAGAAATCCATAAACCAGCCGACCGATAGTTCTATTACCTTTTGTCTGTGAACAGGGTCTGAAAATACATGGTCTGCCCCTTTTATAAGTTCAAACCTCTTTGGCTCCTTGATATGTTTGAAGATTTCCAGGCCTTCTTCATAGGGTACAACCTCATCCTGGTCTCCATGGATACCAAGGCCACAAGAAACCTTTTCTGCCTCAGAGAGGATATGGTATTGAGAAAAATCTTTATATATTTCATCTTTGAATTTTATCCCTGAAACATCCCCATCTTCTTTTTTCTCAAGCTTGTATGGTGTTGCCAAGAAAGAAATGCATTTTATTCTTCTGTCACGGGCTGCCTTAATAATGGCCGTTGCACCGCCAAAACTACTTCCTAATATGCCAAGCCTTGCCTTATCTATTGATTTGTGATTTATCACAAAATCTATAACAGCACTTAAATTTTCAAGTCTTATCGTGAGGGTTGTTTCTTCGATTTTACCGGAACTTTCACCACAGCCGTGATAATCGAACCTGCATGTAGCAATGTTCTGTTTTAGTAATGCGTCCGATAGGGCAATATATTTAGAACTATCCTTTGAACTCACGAGGCCATGGGATAGAATCACGCATGGAAATGTGCCTTTCCCATCAGGTAATGTCATTACGCCTCTTATGGTATTATAAGTTGATTTCAATTCAAATATCTCCATCATATAAGCTTACCTCCATATTGCTCCATAAGGATTCTTTCAAGGGGGATAAGGTTCATCACATCCTCTCGATTGTATTCAAGAAGAAGGTTTAGGGCATCTATTCTTCCTTTTTTCACATATATCTCCCAGAGTGTCATGGCATAATAACCATTTATACCTTCTGTTTTTCTCTTGATCCCGAAGGTCTTTTCCAGTTCCTTAAGACCGCCTTTGATGCCCAATTTCCTTTTTATCTTTAAAAGGTCAATGGACGTATGGGTTTCTTTTAAATCAATGTCAAGACATTTTTTAATCCGTGGAAGGTCAAAGTTATCACCATTAAAGGTAACTATGGTGTCAGAAAGATTAATAATTGTTGAAAATCTATGAGGGGTTATTCCTTTGCCGCTTAATTGTAAGAATCCATATCTTTCCATGTATACGCCTATCACACATATGTTACCTATTCTGTCCGTCTCTATATCAAGATAGGCCTTCATAATCTTTTTTTTCTTTTTATGTCCTCAGTGTAATAATACCTACTATTCCGGCGAAAAAGAACAGGACATTGGCAAGCCAGGCAGCAAAAACAGGGGGGAATATGTCAGAATAACCAAAAGAAAGGGATATATGGTGGAAGAACCAGTATAGAATTCCTACAGTTATACCCGTCAGTATCCCCTTTGATATGTGTTTTGTTTTTACATACCTTAAACCAACTGAAAAAGCAGCGAATACCATTATAAGATTTATAAATGGAAAGGATATCTTGTTATATAAGTCTACAAGATATCGCCTTACATCATGACCATCCCTTCTCAATCTTTTTATATATCTCGATAATTCCTTATAGCTCATATCTTCAGGATTTCTCTCTATTGCTTTAAAAATAGAAGGATTCTCCCTTATTAAGTCTTTTAATTCCTTGAATGTCTTTTTTTCAACAATGTTTTCTCTTTCAAATCTTCTCTCTATCACATTATAGAAGATCCAAGAATCGTTTAACCACTCTCCTTTCTCTGCATCAATTCTTCTTTTTACTGCATAGTCATCGGATAGCTCAATAATAGTAAGACCTTTAATTATATCCTTTTTCTGGTCATAGTTATCAATGTTATTTATGAAATTACCCCTTTTAAACCAGATTCGATCGTTTTTCAGAAACACGTAGGGTTCTTCCTTTTTTATCCTTACCCTATAAATGTATTCAGCGGCCTGAGAACTGAAAGGCTTAATCCATTCAGAGATAGAAAAGGAAAAAAGGGTAAGGAGAATAGAAAGGCCCACAAAGGGCATCATAATGGAAAAGGTGCTGATACCCGATGTTCTGAGGGTTATCATCTCATTGTTTCTAATCATTATTATGAGAAGGATGAGCATGGATATTAAAAATGCAAGGGGTAACATGAGGTTTATATAATATGGTGTCCTTAAAAAAAGGTATAGTATACTGTTCAAAAAATTACTGAATGTGGATGTAAAAATATCCATATGTTCGAAAAATTCTATGGTTGTGAAGATCACTATACCTGCGATCTCTGTGATGAGGAGAAACTTTAAGACATTTGTCAAAAGATATCTATTTAGTCTTTTCAATGTAAGCTCTCCAAGCATGTCTTATTCTGTCTGGTATAGTTTCATATTCTTCAAAATTGACATTCCTCATGAAAAATAACCCTATTAAAAAAATAATAATATTAGGCGAAAGGGATGTTAAAATAGCTGGAATACCAAAACTTTTACCTATATTTTCCGTAAATGCCATAAGGACATAATAAAGTATAAAGAGTAAGAGACTGTATGCAATCCCTGAGAGTTTTCCCTCAATTCTTCTTCTGATACCAAGGGGTACCCCGAGAAAAATAAAAGATATACAAGATAGAGGTATAGAAAATTTCTTGTATATTTCCAGGGATAGCTCATACCTCATGAGTGCATTTGCATTTACCATGGCCTTTTTAAGGTCTTTGATATCCATTTCATGGGGTCTTTTTCTAAGGGGAACATTCTGGGGGATATTTTTTTCAAGATTGATGGAAAATAGATATTCCTTGAAATACAGGTTTCTGTAAATATCCTTTTTCTTTTCCCATCTGTGGAGGTTTCCATCTTCGAGGATAAAGTTCAGATCCATTGTCATGGGGTCAAAATTTATTATGCCTTTTTTTGCTGTGATTGTCTGTTTTATATCTTTATCCCTGTCATCAGAAACAAGGACACCCTTTAACCTTTTATTATCATTATCCACTTTATCCACATATATAACAATACCGGGAATGCTATCGTTGAATATGCCTTCACGATCCTCTATAGTGATGCCTTTTTTAACAATATTTATTAATGTTTTTCTGAAAAGGTCTCCGCTGTTTGGTAGAAGGAGAAGGGTATTTAAAATGCCAAAAAGGGTTATAAATATACCAAGCACTGCTACAGGAATATACAATCTATTAAGATTTATTCCATGGGCCTTTATTGCCAGTATTTCGTTTTCAGTGGAAAGTCTACCGAGCACAACAATGGTTGAGAGCAAAAAAGACATGGGCAGGGTAAAGGTAAGATACGGTGGAGAAGAATAAACAATAAGGAGGGCTATATCTTTTACCTCAACGCCTTTATTAATGATTAGATCTGTTATCTGCCCTATTCTGCCTATTACCATTAAAAAAGTTAAAACCACAAGAGAAAGAAGGAGGATTTCTAAAATCTCTTTAAAAACATATCCGTATAATTTCTTATTAAAAATCGAAAAATTGGGCACATAAAAATTTAACATCTAATCATAATGCCTGTCAATTAATGAAACTTTTTAAAGATTGAGTATTTTGTCCTAATCCTGTATGATTTTTATTTGAATGGTTGATAAGATGAAGAGGTTCAAACTTATAAGTGATTATAAACCATCAGGGGACCAGCCCCAGGCCATAGAAAAGATTTCGGAAAATATAAAAAAAGGTGTAAAACATCAGGTGCTCCTCGGCGTAACAGGTTCTGGAAAGACATTCACCATGGCCAATGTAATAGAACGTGTTCAAAAGACAACCCTTATCATCTCTCATAATAAGACCCTTGCAGCCCAATTATATGGAGAATTCAAAAACCTTTTTCCGGAAAATGAAGTGCACTTTTTTGTAAGCTATTATGATTATTATCAACCAGAGGCATATATTCCTTCAACTGATACATATATAGAAAAGGACTCATCCATCAACGAGGAGATAGATAAATTAAGACTCCTTGCAACAAATGCCCTTTTTGAAAGACCCGATACGATCATTGTGGCAAGTGTGTCCTGTATTTATGGCCTTGGTTCTCCCGAGGCATACTACGGCATGCTCATTACCCTCGAAAAGGGTGAAACCCTCACAAGGGAGGAACTTCTCGAAAAACTCATAGAATGTCAATATGAGAGAAACGATATAGATTTCTACAGGGGAAAATTTAGAGTCAGGGGCTCAAACATAGACATCTTCCCTCCTTACGAGGAAGAAAAGGCTTACAGGATAACCATTGAAGATGACAGGATCAGCAGTATCCTTGCCATTGACCCACTGAGTGGTTCTGTAAAAGAAATATTAAAGAGATTGATTGTCTTTCCCGCATCCCATTATGTTACACCAAGACATACCCTCGAGGCCGCCATTGAGTCCATAAAAAAGGAACTGAAGGAACATCTTGCATTTTTAAGGTCACAGAACAAACTCCTTGAAGCACAGCGCCTTGAAATGAGAACAAAATATGATATTGAGATGATGGAAGAGATCGGATACTGTCAGGGTATAGAAAACTATTCAAGACACTTAACAGGCAGAAAACCAGGTGAGCCACCACCTACCCTTATTGATTATCTACCCCGAGATGCCCTTATTATAATTGATGAAAGCCATGTAACCATACCCCAACTTATAGGCATGTACAGGGGAGACAGGTCAAGGAAGGAAACCCTTGTGGAATACGGTTTCAGACTTCCCTCGGCATTGGATAATAGACCTCTTACATTCGACGAGTTCAAAGAAAGGATAAACCAGGTGCTGTATGTATCTGCAACCCCAGGAAAATACGAGCTTGAACAATCAAAGGGCCATGTAGTTGAACAGATTATAAGACCAACAGGACTTATGGATCCTGAGATAGAGGTGATGCCGGCAAGGGATCAACTGAATAAATTATTAGAAGAAATAAAGAAGGTGATTATACGGAATGAGCGTGTCCTTGTTACCACCCTCACAAAGAGATTTGCTGAAGAGTTAACGGATTTTCTTCTTGACAGAGGCATCAAGGCAAAATATCTCCATTCAGATATAGATACCCTTGAGCGTGTGGCCATTGTAAGGGATTTAAGAATGGGCAAATTCCATGTCCTTGTAGGGGTGAATCTCCTCCGAGAAGGCCTTGATTTACCAGAGGTCTCCCTTGTGGCCATACTCGATGCCGATAAAGAGGGATTTTTAAGGTCTGAAACATCCCTTATCCAGACATACGGAAGGGCAGCAAGGAACATAAACGGTAAGGTTATTATGTTTGCCGATACAGTGACCCCCTCTATGGAAAAAGCCATATCAGAAACAGAAAGAAGAAGAAAGATCCAGATGGAATACAACAAAAGAAACAATATAACCCCTGAAAGCATCAAGAAATCTGTTGTGGATATACTGTCGTCTATCTATGAAAAAGACTATTATACTGTTCCCATTGATGAGTTTGATGAAAAAAATATTGAGCCGAAAAAGTTTTCAAAGATGCTTAAAAAATTGAGAAAAGAGATAAATGAGGCTGCGAAGAGGTGGGATTTTGAAAAGGCAGCGCAGTTAAGGGACAGGCTCCTTGCCCTTGAAAAGATGGAAATTAAGCTTTAAGGAGTAATGATGGAAAATCCGCATCTATCAAAAAAGTTAGAGAAGGTTTCACCTTTTTATGTGATGGAATTGTTGGAAGCGGCAAAGGAAATGGAGGCTCGAGGTGAAGATATAGTCCATATGGAGGTGGGCGAACCTGATTTTCCTACACCAAGTATTGTAAAAGAAGAGGCAAAAAAGGCAATAGGGGAGGATAAAACATTTTACACCCATAGCCTTGGTTTATCTGAACTGCGAGAAAGGATAAAAAACTATTATCTTGATGCCTATGGTATATCTATCGAAAAGGATAGAATCATTATTACAAACGGCACATCCGGTGCATTTTTAATAATATTTCTTGGTTTGCTTGAAAAAGGAAAAAAATTGGTTATTTCAGACCCTGGATATCCATGCTATAAAAACTTCGGCTATCTTGTAGATGGAGAAGTTTGTTTGATTCCTGTTACAGAAAAGACTGGATATATGTTAACAAAAAAACATATCATTCGTTTCAAATACAGACCAGATGTGGTTGTCATCTCAAATCCATCCAACCCCACAGGTTCTGTTTATGATATGGAAACAATAGAAGGTCTTTATGAAGAGGTCTCAAAAAGGGCTGGTATTTTAATTGTGGATGAGATATATTCAGGGCTCAACTATTCAAAAAAAATATTTACTGCCTTGTCTATCTCTGAAGATATTTTTGTGGTGGATGGATTTTCAAAGACATATGCTATGACTGGATGGCGACTTGGATGGATGGTTGCGCCGAAATGGTTTATAAGGGCAGCTCAAAAGATAGGTCAGAATGTATATATATCTCCTCCATCCATATCCCAGCATGCAGCCATAAAGGCCTTTGATGCAGAAAAGGAAATTAAAACGATGAGGGAAACATATAAAAAAAGAAGGGATTTTATGTTACAGGAACTAAATAATATGGGCTTTTATATACCTGTTATACCTGAAGGTGCTTTCTATATATATGCAGGCATTGAAAAATGGGGGATGGATAGTATGGATTTTGTAAAAAGGGCACTCGTTGAGGCAAAAGTAGCTATAACACCTGGATATGATTTCGGAAATTTTAGGGCAGGTAAGCATGTAAGGTTTTCCTATGCAAATAGTCTTAATAGACTCAA
>JAOAFK010000089.1 GCA_026416315.1 Syntrophorhabdaceae bacterium
TTTTTTATCTGAGAGGAGACGTTTTATATAATTGACAAGGGTTATGTTGTAGCAAACAAAGAGGATGCTTTTGTCATATTTTCTTGCTATTGCCTCTTGATGAATATCAAGTACTTTTATTCTATCTCTATGATAAGCATATTAGTCTTGTGAATTTCTTTCAGGTTGAAAAACCTTTATTTCAGGAAAGAAAAGCTGTTTTAAATGATCAATATCTTTATGGTTCATTACATGGGGAATCTTGGTGTGAATATACTTTTTAGCTTTTCTAAAAAACTGTTAGTATTCTTTATGAATTCTGAGTATAGATATAAATCATCCCAAAAAAATGTTGCATCTGGATTAATAAATAATAGTGCTTAACCCTGTTTCCATGAATTGAAGTCTATCTATATTGGGAAAGACAACACCATAGCTAACTGGTATCCTTGGCTTTCCTAAGTGTTTAGGATCTTTTGATAGATATCTATCCTCTTTTAGCTTTTCCATTACATAATCAAAGTATGCCTTGACCTGACGATATGGGTTTGTCCTGCCTTCGGTCTTATCATCTATGTTTAAGAGAAAATATTGTGGATTAGCCTCTATTATCTGGTTTATATTCCAGTTTTTTACCTCATAATGTAAAAAAGGTTTATGTAGGTCCACCCATAACTTCCACCTCTTCTCCATATATCATGTTTTTTTACATGGAACCATTCAGTTATATCTTTATAACTTCTGGTTCCTTTTGTTTTGGCCACTTCCCCTTCTTCTGCTTTGCCATCGGCCTCTTTCAGGATATAGGCTATCTCATATACACAAGACAGAGATGCATCATGAGAGTAATACATTGTGTTGAGTATGGATAATTGAGATTAGTGTTTTATGTTGTAATATTTTGAATCCATGAGAAAAAACACACCAAAACCTTACATTTTTGTTGTTTTTTACAAAATTGTATAAAAAAATTTCCAAAAATTTCACATCAAATAATTTTCAACCAAAAAAATAATGTTGATAATAAAGAATTTCAATCAATTCATCGCATACCATTTAGATTTTTTTGCCTGGCATGACAATTGCTATAATTCGATTATGAGTTTTATAGATATTTTTTATGATTTGAGTGAAAAAAGGAACTCTCATGGATGTACTCATTATAAAAAACTCACCAAATGAAGGGCCAGGAAATATATTGCCTTTCCTTATAATGAGAAATCTTGAATATCATATAATAGAGGCATATACATCTCAAAAAATAGAAATACCTGATGATTGTCGATTCCTCATAGTGCTTGGTGGCCCTATGGGTGTATATGAGATGGAAGATTATCCTTTTTTGAAAACAGTTGCATTTACTATAGAAGATGCACTCACCAAGCACATAAAGGTACTCGGTATATGCCTTGGTGCACAGCTTTTTGCCCATGTTCTGGGTTCAAGGGTGTATAAAGGCCCGTATGAAGAGTTAGGATGGTGTGGAATAGAACTTTCAGAAAAAGGCCTTTCAGATTCCTGTTTTAAAAAATTCAAAAATAGCAAAGATAAAACAATGGTATTCCAATGGCATGGTGATACATTTGATTTGCCAAAAGGTTGCACTTTACTTGCCTCTTCTACCCATTTTCCCCATCAGGCTTTTAAATATGAAACCTCATATGCAGTCCAGTTCCATCCTGAAGTTACACCAGATCTAATAAGGAACTGGAGCATCGGTAGAGAAGATATAGATATCATAGAGAATGATACAGAGAACTACTATATGGACTACTGGCATAAGGCATGGCTGTTTTATGACGCATTTTTTAGTAATGAATAATGGAAAAAAAGAAAAACAAGGAGGATTTTTTATGGAAAAACCAAGGGACAAACAGGATGTAATGAAACTGGTGAAAGAGATGGATGTAAGGTTTATAAGGTGCTGGTTCTGCGATATACTCGGGCAGTTAAAAAGCTTTGCCATTCATGTAGATGAACTTGAAGGTGCCTTTGATGAAGGCATGGGCTTTGATGGTTCATCCATCAAAGGCTTTGCAAGAATTGATGAAAGCGATATGGTAGCCATTCCTGACCCGAAGACCTTTACTATTATTCCTTGGAGACCTAAAGAGAAGGCAACGGCAAAGATGTTCTGTGATATTTACGAGCCCGATGGAAGTCCATATAAAGGGGATCCGAGATATGCCTTGAAAAAAGCCCTCGAGAAGATGAAGAAAATGGGTTATACGAATTTCTATCTTGGACCTGAACTCGAGTACTTCTATTTCAAAACAGATAATTCAACAGAAATTCTCGACCAGGGTGGATATTTTGATTATCCAGTAGATGCAGCAGAGGACTTAAGAAGAGACACTATACTTGCCCTTGAGGCTATGGGCATAGCAGTGGAGTATTCGCATCATGAGGTAGCGCCATCACAGCACGAGATAGATCTGAGATATGCCGATGCATTAGAGATGGCAGACACCGTTATGACTTATAGGGTAACTGTAAAAGAGATTGCAAAAAAATACGGTGTTTATGCGACTTTTATGCCAAAGCCCATATTCGGTGAAAATGGAAGTGGTATGCATACCCATCAGTCCCTCTTTAAGGGTGATAAAAATGCATTCTTCGATGGAAAGGACAAATATCACCTTTCAGAAGATGCAAAGGCATACACTGCAGGCCTTTTAACACATATAAGAGAGATCACTTTAGTGCTCAACCAGTGGGTAAATTCTTATAAAAGACTTGTACCAGGTTATGAGGCACCTGTCTATATATGCTGGGCAAGAAGAAACCGTTCAGCCCTTGTGAGGGTTCCCATGTATAAACCTGGAAAGGAAAAGGCAACAAGGATTGAACTTCGCTCACCGGATCCCGCATGCAACCCGTACCTTGCATTTTCTGCCATGCTCCATGCAGGACTAAAGGGCATTGAACAGAAATACACATTACCAGAACCAACAGAAATAGATGTATATCATCTTGACCCAGAGACGAGAAAAAGCATGGGAATAAAAGAACTTCCAGGTAGTCTCATTGAGGCCATTGAACTTGCAGAAAAGAGTGAGATTTTAAAGGAAGCATTAGGGGAACATATATTTAATGAGCTAATTCAAAGTAAAAGGGTTGAATGGGACGATTACAGGATACGTATACAACCTTATGAAATAGAACGTTATCTACCTATTCTTTAAACAATTTAATAAAAATTACATTCTGAGGGGTTTAACCCCTCAGAATTATTTCTTGATATGTATAACCGATTATCATACCTTATATTATTCACATGTGTGGAATTTTTGGAATATATAATCACAAAGATGCAGCAAATATAACCTATTTAGGTTTATATGCCTTACAGCACAGAGGACAGGAGAGCGCAGGTATTGCCTGCATTGATAAAAACAACTACCATTATCATAAACAAATGGGGCTTGTCTCTGATGTATTTACATTGGATGTTATAAAAAACCTTAAAGGGACAAATGCCATAGGCCACGTAAGATATTCCACAACTGGTTCAAGTGATTTAAAGAATTCTCAACCCATTGTTGTGGAATACCAGAAGGGGCATCTTGCCATAGCACATAACGGTAATCTCATAAATGCCTATAAAGTGAGAGATGAGTTAAGGTCATCGGGCTCCATATTTCAGACAACAACAGATACTGAAGTAATAGTGCATCTCATGGCAAGGTCAAAAGAAACTGTGACTGCCGAGAGGCTTATAAGCGCCTTAAGTCCATTAGTTGGTTCTTATTCCCTATTGGTCCTTACTCAAAACGAATTGATTGCTGCAAGAGACCCATACGGGATACGGCCCCTTTGTCTTGGAAGACTAAAGGATTCGTATGTCATATCAAGCGAAAGCTGTGCCTTTGATTTAATAGAGGCTGAATTTTTAAGGGAGATCGAACCAGGTGAAATTTTGATTATAAACAAAAAGAACTTGCAAAGCCTGTTTCCTTTTAAAAAAGTCCCATACAGACACTGCATCTTTGAATTCATATATTTTGCAAGACCTGATAGCTTTATGTTCGGTAATACCGTCTACAATGTAAGAAAGGCATTAGGGAGAGAACTTGCAAAAGAAGATACAGTAGAGGCAGATATGGTAATACCCATACCAGACTCAGGCATTGGAGCTGCCATTGGATATTCCCAGACATCAGGCATTCCATTTGAGTTAGGCCTTATAAGAAATCATTATGTGGGTAGGACCTTTATCGAACCAGAGCCATCTATAAGACACTTCGGTGTAAGGTTAAAACACAATGCCATTCATGACCTTGTAAAAGGAAAAAGGCTCATCGTAGTGGACGATTCCATAGTGAGGGCAACAACTTCAAGAAAGATCATATCAATGTTAAGATTTTACGGTGCAAAAGAGATCCATTTTAGGGTAAGCTCACCACCTACAAGATATCCATGTTTTTATGGTATTGACACACCCACAAGAAAACAACTCATCGCTGCATCCCATACTGTGGATGAGATAAAAGCGTATATGCAATGTGACTCCCTGAAGTATTTAAGTATAGAGGAGATGAGAAGGGCTGTTAATGAAGACCATTATACCTTCTGCGATGCATGTTTCACAGGTGATTATTTCATGCCCTTTCCCGTGGATATGGAACAGATGGAGTTGTTCTCTGTTGATCACAAGTTAGAGTAAACTATTGGGGCTTGATAAAAAATATTTTTTAAATCAAGAAAACACTTGAATAGAATGTTTTTTTTATATATTTTATAGATTATTTTGAATATAAAAGGAGTGGTATGATGGAAAGGGTAGAGACGATCTTAAAAAGAAAGGGTTCAAATGTTTGGACTATAAAACCAGATGCCATTGTGTATCGTGCCCTTGAGATGATGAGCGACAAGGGAGTAGGTGCCCTTGTGGTTGTAAACGATGAAGGTAAAGTGGAGGGAATCATCACTGAGCGTGATTATGCAAGAAAGGTTATTCTTCAGGGCAAGTCATCAAAAGAGACATATGTAAAAGAGATCATGACAAAGGAGCTTTTTGTCGTTAATCCTTCCACTACAGTTGAAGAGTGTATGGCTTTAATGACAGAAAAGAGGCTTAGACACCTTCCTGTCATGGAGGGCGATAAATTGGTGGGTATAGTTTCAATAGGTGATGTCCTGAAGGCAATTATCGAGGCCCAGGGTATCATGATTGAACACTTAAGCAATTATATAATGGGTGGTTATGTAAAATAATTTTTATAACATTTTCAGCAATTTTTGAAGAATAGTTGTAAATGACAATTCTATTATAAGGAAAGCTTAATATTTTTAAATGAAACCCATCTCTTTTTCTAACTCAAAAAAAAATTTTTATATTTTTTTAAAATTTTTTCCTTGAATGGCATCTAATAGTTTGATAAAATTTTCACAAATACAGTAATAAAACGATGAAGGGGAATCAAATCACTCATCAAGTTCAATCAAAAGGGCTTTTATTTTATAAAATTTTTAGGTTTTAAAAATGATGGATGAGATTTGCTCTCACATTGCAGACTTAATTGTAAATTCTATTTCAGCCGAAGCCAAACATATAAAAGTCACCATTGAAAAAAGTAAAATTAATAATGAGCTATCCTTAAAAGTATCTGATGATGGTAAAGGCATGAATGAGAGCATACTAAAACAGGTTATTGACCCTTTTTACTCAACAAAAATAGGGAGAAAGGTCGGACTCGGCATTCCCCTTTTAAAAGGCACAGCAGAGACATGTGGGGGTTCATTTAATATTAAAAGTACACCAGGACGAGGAACCGAGATAGCTGTATCATTTCCATTAAATCACCCTGATCTACCTCCTTTAGGTAATCTAAAAGATACTATACTTGTTCTTTCTGTTAGTAACCCTGAAGTGGATTTTACATTTCATATAAAAAATGATGTGGTGAATTTTACCTTTGATACCATGGAAATAAAAAAAATGCTTGATGGTTTACCCATAAACAGTCCAGAAGTAATAAAGTTTTTAAAGGACTATCTTGATGAACACCTGGATTTTTTTAATAAACAATAAGGAAGAAGGGGAGGCATTATGAAATTAGAAGATCTAAAAAAGATAAGGGAAAAGGCAGCCAAAGACATTGAATTAAGGCAGAAAAACGCTCGTGTTAAAATTGTGGTTGGTATGGGAACAAGTGGGATTGCAGCAGGGGCAAGGGAAGTTATGAAGGCTTTACTTGATGAAATTGCTGCACGTAACCTCACAGATGTTATGGTGACCCAGACAGGAGAAAAAGGGCTTGCATCCCATGAACCAATGATTGAGGTACACGAGGAGGGTAAGGATGTGGTTATATACGGCAATATTGATGCGGAAAAGGCAAGAAGAATAGTGGCAGAGCATATAGTAAACCATAACCCTGTCACAGAATATGTGATAGAGGTGAAATAACAGGGGGGTGATTTATCTTGTATAGAGAAGAGATACTAAAAAGATACGAACCGAGTCTTGACAACATACTGTATATCCTTCATGACTTACAGGACAATAATCCACAGCACTATATTTCAAAAGAGGATATAGAGGTATGTGCAAATTTTTTAAAGGTGCCCTATAGCTATGTTCACGGTGTGGTAACATTCTATTCCATGTTCAGTTTAGAACCAAGGGGCCGCTATATCATAAGGCTTTGTGAATCCCCTCCATGTCATCTCATGGGTTCTGAATCGCTCCTCGAATATTTAAAGAAAAAACTCAATGTTGATATTGGCGAAACTACAAAAGATGGACTGTTTACCCTTGAACTAACAAGCTGTCTCGGCATATGCGGTGTTGCCCCTGCAATGATGATAAACAATGAGATGGTTGGTAATCTTACGCCTGAAAAAATTGATGCTGTAATCGAAGAAAGGAGAAATATGTCATGAATATTGTGAGAAACCATATATTGATAAGCATTGATGCAGGCACAATAATGGCCGGGGCAAAAGCGGTTGAGGATGCCCTTATAAAAGAACTGACAAAATATGGCCTTGACAAAGAGGTATCTGTCCTTGAAACAGGTAGCCTCGGCATAACAGGCAGGGGTGTTGTCCTTGTAGTATATCCCGAAGGCATATACTATGCCAATGTGACTGTAAGAGATGTCCCAGAACTTGTAGAAGAGCATCTCCTTAAAGGCAGGCCCCTAAAAAGACTCATACTAACAGAGGCGCCGAAAAGAACCATAGTGACAAAAGAGAAAACCGGCCTTTTAAAAGAACAACCACGAATTGTATTGAGAAATTGCGGGTTCATAAACCCGGAAAATATAGACGAATATATCGCAGCTGGAGGATATGAGGCAATTGCAAAGGCACTCCATGGCATGACACCAGAAGATGTTGTCAATGAGGTGAAGGCTTCGGGGCTTATGGGAAGGGGCGGAGCAGGATTCCCCACAGGCTTAAAATGGGAATTTGCCATAAAGACACCAGGTGAAGAAAAGTTTGTGATCTGCAATGCCGATGAAGGTGAACCTGGGACATTTAAAGATAGACTTATCCTTGAAGGAGACCCCCATAAACTCATAGAAGGCATGCTCCTTGCCGGATATGCCATTGGTGCTCAAACAGGTTTTGTATATATTAGGGGTGAATACGGTTTATCCATTGAAAGAATAGAAAAGGCAATCGCCGATGCAAGAACTTACGGCCTTCTTGGAAAAAACATACTTGATAGCAACTTTAGGTTTGATATTTTCGTAAAGAAAGGCGCAGGTGCATACATCTGCGGTGAAGAAACAGCCCTAATTGAATCCTTAGAAGGCAAAAGAGGCCATCCAAGAAACAAACCACCATTCCCTATAAATGCAGGACTCTGGGGAAAACCAACCCTTGTAAATAACGTGGAGACCCTTGCAAATATCCCGGAAATCATAAAAAATGGTGCAGAGTGGTATAGAGGTTACGGTACGGATAAATGCCCGGGAACAAAAGTTTATACAATTTTGGGGCATGTCCAGACTCCTGGCCTCATAGAAGCAGAGATGGGTACCACATTAAAGGAGATCATATTTGAATATGGTGGTGGTATAAAGGATGGTAAGGCATTTAAAGGTGCCCTCATCGGTGGTGCTGCAGGTGCTTTCATCAGTTCTGAGATGCTCGATGTAAAGATGGATTTTGTAAATCTTCGTGAATATGCTGCTGCCCTTGGCTCAGGTGCCATCCTTGTAATGAACGAGGATACAGATATGGTGGACATGCTAAAGAACGTCCTTCACTTCTTCAAACATGAATCCTGCGGCCACTGCGTGCCCTGCAGATTAGGCACTGCGAAACTCGTTGAGATTATAGATAATATAGCTGTTTCAAAAGGAAAAAAAGAAGATTTAGATAGCCTTCTTGAGATTACCCAGGCCATGAAGAGTGCATCCTTCTGTCCCCTCGGACAATCAGTTTCCCTGCCTGTTTCAAGTGCCCTGAAATATTTCAGAGATGAATTCATGGCAAGGGTATCCTAAACTTAAAATTAAGGGGTAGAGTTATGATTAGAGTGAAAATAAATAATATAGATGTAGAAATCAAAGAAGGGACAACTATCCTTGAGGCAGCAAAAAAGGTAGGTTTTAACATACCTACCCTGTGTCATCATCCTGATTTAAAGCCAAAGGGTTCATGTGGTATATGCGTAGTTGAGGTCGAAGGTATGCCTACCCTTAAAAGGGCCTGTATGACCGAGGTTGTAAATGGCTGGAAGATCCACACAAATACACCCCTTGTGAGAACAACGAGAAAAACCATACTGGAACTTATACTTTCAGAACATGACATGGATTGTCCCACATGTATAAAAAACAACAAATGTGAGCTACAGAGTCTTGCTACAACCCTCGGCATAAATGATTTAAAGTTCAAAAAAGAGGGAAAAGAAAAGAAAAAAATAGATGATTCGAGCGTAGCCATTGTGAGGAATCCCAATAAATGCATCCTCTGTGGTAGATGCGTTCAAGTGTGTGAAGAGATCCAGACCGTAAATGCCCTGACAGTGAGTCAAAGGGGCTTTGACACGATAATCACTGATGCCTTTGATGTGGGTCTTGGTAACAGCGTATGTGTGAACTGCGGTCAATGCACTGTATTCTGCCCTGTTGGGGCCCTGTATGAAAAAAGTAATATTGATAAGGTCTGGATGGCAATAAATGACCCGGATAAACATGTGGTGGTGCAGGAGGCACCGGCGGTCAGAGCCATGCTTGGTGAAGAATTCGGCATGGAACCTGGCACCCTTGTGGTGGGAAAGATGTATGCAGCTTTAAGAAGGCTCGGCTTTGATGCTGTCTTCGATACAAATTTTACTGCTGATCTCACCATACTTGAAGAGGGTACAGAGATAGTAACGAGGATAAAAGAAGGTGGAAAATTACCCATAATTACATCCTGTAGTCCCGGGTGGGTAAAATTTATGGAGACATTCTTCCCCCATTTAGGTGAATATCTTTCCACTGCAAAATCACCACAGCAGATGTTTGGAGCCCTTTCCAAGACTTATTATGCAGAATTAAAGGGTATCCCACCTGAAAAGATTGTTTCTGTATCCATTATGCCCTGCACTGCAAAAAAATTCGAGTGCTCACGACCTGAGATGAAAGATAGTGGTTTTAAAGATGTGGACTATGTTCTCACCACAAGAGAGATCGCAAGGATGATGAGGGAAGCTGGTATTGACTTAAAAGAAATGCCGGAAGAATCAGCTGATGACCCCATGGGACAGTATACAGGTGCGGGCACCATATTCGGCGCTACAGGCGGTGTTATGGAGGCAGCCCTTAGGTCTGCATACTTTCTTGTAACAGGAAGAGAGTTACAAGATGTGGATATTCTTGCAGTCAGGGGTATGGAAGGGATAAAAGAGGCAGAGATTGACATAGATGGTCTAAAACTAAAGGTTGCTGTAGCCCATGGTTTAGGAAATGCAAGAAGACTTTTAGATAAGGTTACAGAACAACTTCAAAAGGAAGGTAAAAGCGAATACCATGCCATAGAGATTATGGCATGCCCTGGTGGTTGTGTTGGTGGTGGTGGTCAGCCCTGGGGATCTGATATGGCTCGAAGGGCAAGAAGAGGAGAGACCCTGTACAAGGAAGATAAAACACTACCTTATCGTCGTTCCCACGAGAATCCATCTATCAAACTGGTTTATGAAAGATATCTCGGCAAACCGAATTCTGAAAAGGCACACCATTTACTGCATACCCATTACTACAAGAGGAGCAAAATTGACGGCAAGGTAATAAGTGAACATTAAATATTTTTGAGTTTTAAGGAGGAAAGATGGAATTAGAACACGCATGCCAATGTGCCCAGATAAACGAAGAAGAACTCTATCCAAAGCTCGAAGAATTGATAGAACAACACAAGGGAAAACCAACAGAACTGATCATGGCACTCCATAAAGCACAGAATCTTTTTGGGTACCTGCCAAAAAAAGCACAGGAGATCATTTCAGAGAGGCTAAATGTTCCCATGAGTACCGTATGCGGTGTGATTTCCTTTTATAGCTTTTTTTCTACGGTTCCAAAGGGCAGACACAGTATAAGGGTATGCCTCGGAACAGCCTGCTATGTTAGGGGAAGCCAGCATACCCTTGAAAGGGTTGAAAAGGAACTGAACATAAAGGTTGGAGGTACAACAGAGGACAGACGGTTTTCTCTCGATGTTGTCCGTTGCATAGGTGCCTGTGGTCTGGCTCCTGCCATGCTTGTGGACAATGATGTATACGGCAGGGTAAAGTCCACAAAGATAATGGACATACTGAAAAATTACGAGTAAGGAGGAAAAATGGCTACAGAACTATTTCGAGCACACGTTTTGGTTTGTGCAGGTGCCGCATGTGTCTCCTCAGGATGTCGTGAGATTAGGGATGCCTTTGTAATAAAAATAAGAGAACAAGGGCTTCAGGATGAGATAAAGATCATAGAAACAGGATGTGTTGGATCCTGTGATTTAGGTCCCCTTGCATTGATATATCCAGAAGGCATATTTTATCAAAAACTAAAACCTTCAGATGTGGATGAGATAGTCTCAGAACATCTTTTAAAAGGCAGGGTTGTGCAGAGGTTGCTATACAAAGAGCCTATTACCGCTAAAGTCGTGCCTTCCCTAAAAAGTATAGATTTTTTTAAGTATCAGGAAAAGATCGTCTTGAGGAACTGCGGTGTTATAAATCCCCTCAACATTGAAGAATATATTGCAAGAGACGGTTATATGGCACTGGCAAAGGTGCTTACCTCTATGACTCAGGATCAGGTTATAGAGGAAGTGATGAAATCAGGTTTGAGGGGCAGAGGAGGCGGTGGCTTTCCCACAGGATTAAAGTGGAAGTTTGCCCGTCAGTCAGAGGGAAAGGTAAAGTACGTGGTCTGTAACGCCGATGAGGGCGACCCCGGGGCATTTATGGATAGAAGTGTGCTTGAGGGTGATCCCCATAGCGTAATTGAGGCCATGGCAATAGCAGGATATGCCATAGGAGCAAATCAGGGATACATATATGTAAGGGCAGAATACCCCCTTGCCATTGAACGACTCACCTGGGCCATAAAACAGGCAAGGGAATATCAGTTCTTAGGTAAAAATATATTTGAGACAGGTTTTGACTTTGATGTGGATATAAGGATTGGTGCAGGTGCCTTTGTATGTGGTGAGGAGACAGCCCTTATGATCTCCATTGAAGGAAAAAGGGGAGAGCCAAGACCCAGACCACCTTATCCTGTAGTGAAAGGACTATTTGACTCCCCTACCCTTTTAAATAATGTGGAAACATATGCCAACATCCCTGTAATCATATTAAAAGGTGCAGACTGGTATGCCCAGTTCGGCACAGAAAAGAGCAAAGGCACAAAGGTATTTGCCCTTGCAGGTGCAGTAAATAATACAGGTCTTGTAGAAGTGCCCATGGGTACAAAATTAGGAGACCTGATATTTAATATCGGTGGGGGCATAAAGAACAATAAAAAATTCAAGGCCGCCCAGCTTGGAGGCCCATCCGGTGGATGTATACCCATTCAATATCTAAACACCCCGATTGATTATGAGTCTGTTACCCAGTTAGGTGCCATTGTTGGTTCAGGAGGTTTGATTGTTGCCGACGAAGATACATGTATGGTGGACTTTGCAAGATTCTTCCTTGATTTTCCCCAGGATGAATCATGCGGTAAATGCCCGCCATGCCGTATTGGTACAAAGAGGATGCTTGAGATACTGACTAAAATCACCCACGGTGAGGGAGAAGAAGGAGACATAGAGAGACTCATCGAATTATCTACTCGTATCAAACAATCAGCATTATGTGGACTCGGTCAGACAGCACCAAACCCTGTGCTTTCCACCCTTAGATTCTTTAGAGACGAATATGAAGAGCATATAAGAGATAAAAAATGTCGTGCCGGTGTGTGTAGTTCCCTCTTTGATGCACCGTGTCAGAATGCATGCCCTACTGACCAGAATGCATGGGGTTATGTAACCCTCATCAGTGAGGGTAGATTCAGAGAGGCCATTGAGGTTATAAAGGCTGATAATCCTTTTCCAGGGGTATGCGGAAGGGTATGTTTCCACCCATGCGAGAGTAAATGCAGAAGACGCCAGATAGATGAACCTGTGGCCATCTGTGCCCTTAAGAGATTTGCTGCAGACTATGACAGAAATTCCTTTGAGCCCTATAAGCCAAATGTGGCACCACCCAATAACAAAAAGGTTGCCATAATAGGTGCAGGACCAGCAGGACTTACGGCAGCATACTATCTTGCCTGTAAAGGCTATAAGGTTACTGTATTTGAGGCACTGCCTGTTGCAGGTGGCATGCTTGCAGTAGGTATACCGGATTATAGACTACCGAGGGATATACTTGATTATGAGATAAAGGCCATTACAGACTTAGGTGTTGAAATAAAATATAACACTGCCTTAGGAAAGGATATCACCATTGAAGGTCTAAAAAAGGAAGGCTATAATGCCATACTGCTTGCCACAGGTGCCCATAGAGGTCAGAAAATGAATATCCCCGGTGAAGATGCAGAAGGTGTGCTCGATGGTGTTACATTCTTGAGAAACTTGAATTTAGGTAAAGCCGTAAAGGTAGACGGAAGTGTGGCTGTAATAGGTGGTGGAAATGTGGCAATAGATGCAGCAAGATCAGCCCTAAGGCTCGGTGCAAAAGAGGTATTTATCCTGTATCGTCGTGAAAAAGAAGATATGCCAGCATACCAGGAGGAGATAGAAGAGGCTGAACATGAAGGTGTAAAGATATATACCCTTGTGGCACCAAAGAGAATCATTGAGAAAGATGGAAGGGTTAATGCCATTGAATGCATTCGCATGTCCCTTGGTGAATTCGATGCAGGGGGCAGAAGAAGGCCTGTACCCATTGAGGGTTCAGAGTTTACCGTCCCTGCAGATACAGTGATCGCTGCTATAGGTCAGATCCCTGATACATCGTTTATAAACGGAGATGGTATAAAGGTAGCAAAGAACGGAACCATTGAAGTGGATTTAAATAGCCTTGCAACATCATCTTCAGGTATCTTTGCTGCAGGAGATAATGTAAGAGGTCCAGCAAGTGTTGTGGAAGCCATAGCTGATGGGAAAAAATCTGCCCGTGCAATAGATTTATACCTCGGAGGTGATGGTATAATTACAAAATCATTCAGGGACGAACTCCTTTCATTGAGGGTATCATACAATGAGGAAGAATATCAGAAAGAAAAATTAAGAGAAGAGATGCCACAGTTGCCGCTCTCAGAAAGATACAAAAACTTCAAAGAGATTATGCTCGGTTATCCTTTGAAAAAAGCCGTTGAAGAGGCAAAGAGATGCCTACATTGCTATATAAGGGAGGAAGAGTGATATGGTCCGCCTTAGTATAAACGGAAGGGAAGTAGAGGTAGAAGCAGGTGCCACCATACTGGAGGCAGCGAAAAAAGCAAACATTCATATACCAACCCTATGCTACCACCCAGAGGTTCAGGCAATAGGTGCCTGCAGGATCTGTCTTGTGGAAGTAGAAGGTATAGGGAACCTACAGGCTGCTTGTGTACATCCGGTATTCGACGGTATGAAGGTTCACACGAATACTGAAAGGGTAAGGCTTGCAAGGAGATTCTCCATGGAGATGATACTTTCAAATCATCCCATGGATTGTCTTGCCTGCCCGAGAAATCTAAACTGTGAACTCCAGAAGGTTGCCCATGAATTAGGTGTAAACGAGATAAGGTTTACTGGAGAGAAAAGTAAAGGGATAATCGATGAGTCATCTCCTTCCATAAGAAGGGATAACAATAAATGCATACTGTGTCGAAGATGCGTAACAGTCTGTGAAACCATACAATCTGTGAGCGCCCTGTCCCTTCAGGGAAGGGGCTTTGAGACACAGGTCATGCCTGCC
>JAOAFK010000226.1 GCA_026416315.1 Syntrophorhabdaceae bacterium
CGGAGAGGGTGGGATTCGAACCCACGGTCCCGGCTTAGCGGGACAGCCGATTTCGAGTCGGCCCCGTTATGACCGCTTCGGTACCTCTCCTGATTTTAAAAAAATTTTTAAGTATCTCCTCACTTTTTTCTTTTAAAACACCGCCTATTACCTCAACTTTATGATTGAGGTTAAAGCTATTTACATCTATCTTTGAGCCGAATGCGCCTGCCTTTTTGTCAAAGCAACCAAAGACAAGGGTCTTGAGCCTTGCCTCGATTATTGCACCGGCACACATAATGCACGGCTCTTTCGAACAGACAAGGGTACATTCTATCAACCTAAAATTATTTAATACCCTTGCAGCCCCTTCAATGGCAAGTATTTCTGCATGGGCAGTGGGTGAATTTTTCTTTCTTGTGAGGTTATGGGCAATGGAGATTATTTTGCCTTCCCTATCAACTATGAGCGCTCCAACCGGCACCTCTTCTTCGTCAAAGGCACACATGGCCTGCCCAAGACACAACTCCATGAGATATTCATAATTCATTTCAAGTTCTCTCAAGTAATTCTTTAATCCCAAAAAATATGGGATAGTGTGAGCTTTCCACTTTATCTTTCATCCTGATAATATAATCCGGTTTTATATCATCCTTCCATCTTGGATATCCACCAAGCCACAGATATCTTATAAGTTCTTGAAACCCGTATTTTGAGAATTTGTATTCGCCTATGGAAATCGTCCATGTGTTTTCATCTATAGATACCTCAATATCTGAAGAGGCTGCATATTTTTCTATAATAGATTCCATTAATCTTCTTGTTTTAAAGCCCTCTGGATTCTGTTTAAATTTATCGGGTTCATGGGGGAAGGGAAAATAGGAATATACCTCACCTATAAAACCCCGAAGGTCAATACCAGAAATGGCACCCATGAGGTTCCCGATTTTTTTCAGTTCCATTACATAACCTTTCCATGTCTGAATATGAGAATTACCATAAGAGAGCTCTGCCATTTCCGATATGTGGTTTGATACATCACTTGCAAAGAAAAAATAGTTGTCGAGGAGAATCATATCCGTTTCTATGTTAAAAAAACCAAATGGAACCTCTCCATGACTTATGGATTCAAAAAGAAGAGGCATGGGCATATTATAAAACAGGCACGTTATTATTACAAGACCACAGGCGATGTTTTTTGTTGACAAAATTTTAATTATAATATACAAATGTATATATGAAAAGATTAACGAAGATGCAGGAAGCTGTTTTCGAGTTTCTGAAGAATTATCTTGGTAAACACGGTTATCCTCCCACCATAAGGGAAATAGGGGAACACTTTAGAATCCTCTGGCCTGCAGCGAGGCAGCATCTCCGTGCCCTTGAAAAAAAAGGATTTATCCGTCTAAACGCATCAAAATCAAGAGGCATTGATATATTGGGCACAAGGAGGTTAATGGATGGGTTGATACCTGTAGCAGGCAGAATAAAAGCGGGTGAGCCTTCCTTTGCCGTAGAAGAGATTGATATGCACATTGCCGTTGACCCTCAACTTTTTCCTCAAACTGATACATTTGCCTTAAGGGTAAGGGGGGATAGCATGAGGGATGCAGGTATTTTTGATGGCGATTTTGTAATAGTGAAAAAACAGAATACCATAGAACACGGAGAGATAGGGGTTATCTTAATAGGTGATGAGGCAACGATAAAGAGGGTCCTGTTTGAAAAAGAAAAGATAATTCTAAAACCGGAGAATATAACAATGTCACCTGTGGCTTATAGCCCTTATGAGGTAAGCATCATAGGGAAGGTCATAGGGCTTATAAGAAACAGGATTTAGTAATGTATGTGGGCGAGTTTGTAAAGGTTGTCGCCACCTTTGACCCTGCCTATAAGGTAAAACCTGTGAGGTTTAAATGGTCAGGAAGGGTCATCAAGGTGACAGAGATAACCTATACATGGCGTTCAAAGGAGGGCAGAAAGGATATATATCACTTTGCCCTCACCGACGGTAGTGCACTTTATGAACTCACATACGATCCGGAGACTCTGCTATGGAGGCTTGAAAACCTCGAGGTAGGAGATTGATTAAGCCTTTCCAATGTCTTTATCCATTGATTTCCATAGTATTTCGTCCATTTCCGTATCCAGTGGGCCTTCATCTTCACGGGTTAAAGATTTTATCCGCATATCATATGCACTTTCAAGCTGAGGTAGAAGCATTTTGAACTCTGTTGATTTTTCTAACCTTTCGTCTATAATGTGTTTCTGTTCGAGGGCCTTTTCAAAATCTTTCCTGTCCACAGGAATATCATAGAGGAGGTTCAACACCTCCATAAGCCTTATCTTACCAATATAGTCCTCATCGAGTATCACATACTGGGGAATGGAAACGATAAAAACCTTCACATCAATACCGGATTCAGCTGCTTTTTTTGTAATCATATTCACAATGCTTGATTGTCCTCTATAGACAATGGGCAATACACCCAATCTTTTCATCGTCTGTTCCGTATCTTTTCCCATGGCGTAACCACTCACTATCAATGGCCTTGTGTGAGGTACCGCATCATACATGCTGCCCAGAAGGGTGTATCTTTTTACATTCAACGCCTTAAAGACCTTAAGGACAGATTCTATGTATAATTCTGCGTTCATATGCGGTTCTAACATACGCAGCAGCATTAATCCTGTGTCTTCTTCTTTTTTCCCATAATAGATTGTTGTGTTGGGGATAATTATTTCTTGGATACCGTCCTCTATGTGTATGGTCGGTCTGTATCTTGTAAAATCGAAAAAGATGCCCGGTCGTGAGAACCTTGCTACCTCTATGGCACCGAATCTGTTTCTAAGTTCTTTCAAGACAAGAGTTCCCACGCCATTCACATCTATCCATGGCCAGAGGGTGGCAAATGCATATGATGTCTCTCCGGCGGAAAATGTTCTTTTAAATCTGAAACCACCTATCCTCAA
>JAOAFK010000039.1 GCA_026416315.1 Syntrophorhabdaceae bacterium
AATATTCCTCATATAAAAAAGAGGGGTATAGAATACTTTCAAAAACTTGGCTACAAGGTCTTTGCCTTTGTGGACAATGAGCCTGAAAATTTAAAGGCTGTGGCTGAAATAGACAGGCGGGGAGAAATACTCCTTCTCCATGCAGATACGATCTTTAAATCATGCAAAAGCCACCTGAAAGGTAATTTTGTAAGTGGTAATGACTATGAGATAAACAAAATCATATCTTCAAAAGACTTATACCAAAAAGATGGTTTACCCAAGATTGCTTAAATCCATAGGCCAAAAAAATAAAAAATTAACCAAAAATTTATTTTTTCTTAATTTTCTTTTAACACACATGGTGAATAATGATACACATGAGATTGACACAGAGAATAAAAGTTAAAAAAGAAAAGATTGACAAAAAGGAAAGGATACATTGTCCTTCATGTGGATCTTTTGCTCTTTACCGTTATGGCATAATTTCAAATACACAGAGATACATTTGTTTAATATGTGGAAGGCAGTTTATTGCTGGCCATGAGCGTAAATTCCCTAAAGATAGACCCATATGCAGTCTTTGTGGGAATATTATGTATGTCTATAAAAGAGAGAGCAATTTTACAAGATACAGATGTTCTAATTACCCTAACTGTAAAAATACATTAAAAAAAATGGAGGAACCCAAATGAACTATTATATACATGGTATTCCTGGGAGATTAAGATTAAAGAGCCCGATCATTAAAAAAAATAAAGTGGTAGCAAAAGAAGTGGAAGAGATGTTTGAATCCATCAAGGGGATTAATGATGTAGATGTTAATTTATTAACAGGTAGCCTTCTTATCAATTATAATCCAAAGATGCTGAAATATAATGATATTGTGGAACTACTTGAAAAAAAGGGATATTTTGACGCATCAAGGGCTATAACAAACGATGATTATATTAAAAAAACAGTCTCTAAGGTGAGTGAGATAGCAATCTCCATTATTACAACAATAGTTTAAAGTAGTTTAAAGACTATTTGAAGGCTAAAAAAGGCTTTATAAAAAATACCTCGACCTTGTTATCTCGAACATCTCTCTAAAATTACCTACCTTTAAACCTTGCTATATTAATCAACAACAGTTATAAATAATTATCTGAAAAAATAATTAAAATCCGTATGTGTTCATTAAGACTACAGATAAAAAAGACAGAGGAACTACAGCGAATCGCACTGAAGAGGATGAGAATTATTGCCACCTCCCTTCTTTGTTTTATGGCATGTCTTTATTTGTTTTCCAGTTATATGAAAACCCTTTACCCTTTTTTTGGTTTTCTAAAGGCCTTCTCAGAGGCTGCAATGGTGGGTGCCCTTGCTGACTGGTTTGCAGTGGTAGCCTTATTTAAAAGACCTTTGAATCTGCCCATCCCCCATACAGCCATAGTGAAAAGGCATAAAGATAGACTCGGTGAAAACCTTGCCCTTTTTATTAAGGAAAATTTCTTAGTAAGAGAGGTTCTTGAAATTCGATTATCCAGTATAGACTTTTCTAAATTTATGGCTGAGATCCTACAAGATGAAAAAAACGTGAAAAAAATATGTGATAGGGCAGTTAATTTATTAGAGATGATAATCAATAAATTAGATTATTCAGAAATCAAAAAATTTGTGAATAAAACTCTGCCCCTAACCATAAAAAAGATAGATTTTTATCCTTTTTTTGTAGAGTTTTTAGAGATACTTACTGAAAACAGATACCATGAAAAACTATTAAATGAACTGCTTCGTAATACATTGGAATTCATTTCTAAAAATAGAGAGAAAATCAGGGAGCATATGAGACAGGAAAATCCATGGTGGCTACCTGATTTTGTCGACGATGCAATACTATCCCACATAATCAATAGATTTGAAAATACCATTCTTCAGATAATAGACAACAAAGACCATGAATTAATAAAATTAATTAACGGAGTCACAAAAAAATTTATAACAAACCTGAAAACCTCTGATAACTTTCAGTTGAAGATAGAAGATATAAGAAGAAGGGTCATGGAAGATGAGAAAATAAATGAATATTTTGAAATTTTATTGAGAAATATAAGAGAGAAGATATCAGAGCTTATCAAAGAAGAAAAATCACATATCCGTCTCCAATTAGAGATATATGCAAAAGATATGGGTAATGCCCTTGAAAATAATTTAACCCTAAAAGAGCGTTTTAATAACTGGTTTAAAGATGCGACCCTGTCAATCCTTGAAACATATGCAGATGCCCTTTTAACGATTATCTCTGATACTATAAAGAGATGGGATGCAGACCTTACAAGCAGTAAGATAGAGCTTGCCATTGGCAAGGACCTTCAATGGATAAGAATAAATGGGACTCTGGTGGGAGGTTTAATAGGGCTCTTAATCTATATAGCCAATATTATTTTTCTTAAGTAAAGACTGAAAGTTTTTTAAACCCCATCACTGCTTCAACAGGGGGGCTATATCTGTTATCTCCCATGGTAATCCAATGTCCATTCTGCCTACATGGCCATAGGCGGAGAGTTTTTTATAGAAACCGCCTTTTATTATAGATGGGAGGAAACGGAGATTAAAACGTTTAATTATACCGGCAAGACGAAAATCTATTTTTTGTTCCACCATTGATGCGATCTCATAATCAGGTATCTTGCCTGTCCCGAATGTTTCTACCTGGATGCTCACAGGACCTGGAAGACCAATGGAATAGGAAAGTTGTATTTCACATTCCTCAGCTAAACCTGCGGCAACTATATTTTTCGCTGCATATCTTGCTATATAAACCCCAACTCTATCAATACGGGAAGGTCCCTTTCCACTCAAGGCAGCTGCGCCCTGTCTTGCATATTCGCCGTATGTATCTATGCCAATTTTCTTTCCTGTTAATCCTGAATGGACAGAAGGGCCACCTGTTATAAATGGTCCATCAGGATTAACAAAGATATGGGTTTTATTGTCAGGCTTTATGTCCTCATCTAAGAAGGTGGGCATTAACACAGCCTCATAAATATCATCATATAGTCTTTTAATACCTGGATTATCAGGATAAAGCTGGCTTGCTATAATTGTTATACTATGGATACGATAGGGCTTTCTTTCTCTATATTCAACGCCCACCTGTGTTTTTCCATCTGGTGCCAGGTAAGGAAGTATCTTTTGCAGTCTCACAGAAGTCAGTTTGCGTGAGAGTTTATGGGCAAGCCATATAGGCAGTGGCATAAGTGATGGGGTCTGATTGCATGCAAAACCAAAGACAGTTACCTGATTTTTAACAGGAACCTTTGATATCTCTTCATCTGAAAGATTACGCTCATCTATCTGAACATATTCTTGCATGGGCAATTCTTTTATATTCGTGATTACACTACATGTCTTTGCATTAAAGGTTGGTTGTGTGTACCCAATCCTGTTTATGGTATCGCGGGCAATAGCTGAGAAATCCACAATGGCATGTGATGCAAAACGGACTGCAATAAAAACAATCGAGGTAGCCACAGCGCATTCAGCTATGACCCTTGAAAATGGGTCTATTTGTAGGAAATGGTCAATAATTGAATCACTTATTTGGTCACAGAGCTTGTCAGGATGACCTTCTGTTGCTGATTCTGATGTAAATATAAAATCTTTTTTCATTTTTTCAATCCTTTGTTATGTTTTTAGTTGCCTCGTTTATAAAAAATGGTAGAAAAGCACCCATCCCAACGGCAACGCCATCTAATATACCCATAGGTGTTATGCCCAAAAGACCTCTGACTCCAGGGATTAATGCAGCTAATCCCTGTATGGCAAAAGACCCAGCTAAAGCAGCATTCAAATAGTTATTGGTAGGTAGTTTTTCTTTACTGAATATGGAGTGGTTTTCTGAACGACAACTTATTGAATGGAGTAATTGGCCTATAGTAAGGCTCAGAAAACCAAGGGAATTTGTCTTTGCCCCTGCCCCATATCTTGACATACCATAGGCATAGACACCCATTGTGCCTGCTGAAATCATTGAAGATTCAAAAAAGATCCTCTTGAAATCTGATTTTTTTATAATAGGTTCTTTTGGGTCCCTTGGAGGTCTGTTTAAAATATCAGGTTCAGGTTTTTCTAAAGCAAGGGCAAGTCCTGGAAAGATATCAGAAATAAGGTTTATCCACAGAAGTTGCATTGTACTTAGTGGCTCTCTTATACCTATTGATATCCCTGCAAACATGACCATAATCTCGCTCATGTTAGTAGACAACAAATAGTGTATGGATTTTCTTATATTGTTATATATGGTGCGACCCTGACTTATAGCGATTATCATTGTTTGAAGATTATCATCTTCAAGTATGACATCAGCCACCTCCCTGGCCACATCTGTTCCTGTATGACCCATAGCAATACCAATCCCTGCTGCCTTTAAGGCAGGGCCATCATTTATACCATCTCCTGTCATAGCAACCACCTGTCCTGATGATTGGAGAGACTGGACAATAAGTAATTTATGGGCAGGGCTAACCCTTGAGAATACATGAACCTTTTCAGATACTGCCTTTAAAAGTTCTTTGGGCATTTCATTCAAGGTGACAGAATCGAGTATCTGGAGCTCTTCTTTGTTGTTTAACTGTAAGTCCTTTGCTATAGCATATGCTGTTGGTGTCTGGTCTCCTGTTATCATAACAGTTTTGATGCCAGCCCTATGAAAATCTGAAATCAATTCCTTAACACCAGGTCTTATAGGGTCAGACATACCTAAAATGCCAAGCCATACTATATCATTAAAGGGTGTGCCATTATTATTTTCTGTTAAGTCAAAGACATGGTCTACAAGGGCATAGGCTACACCTAAAACCCTGAGGGCATCTCCAGCCATCTTTTCATTGGCAACCTCTATGGAAGACCTGTCCTCTTCTGTTAACGGGTATTTAAAACCTTCCTTTATGAAATATGAACAGATTGCCAGCACCTCTTTTGGATTGCCTTTAATGGCCAGCAATTTTTTTGAATCCATAGTGGTATCATGCCAGGAAAACATGATATTCCGCTGCTCTGTTCTGTGAATAAACTTTATGAGAGGGAAGTTTTTCCTAAGATGTATAACATCAACCCCTGCACCAATAGCCATGTGGATCAATGCATTTTCAGTTGGTGAGCCGTTTACAGTAAACGAGCCGTTCTGTTGGAATATCTCACTTTCGTTGCATAGGACAGATGTATGGATAAGCCTTAAAAGGCCTTCATCCATATAGGGATTGATATAGCCTTTTTTTGATAGAAACCTTCCGTCATTTACTATCAGGGTTTCATTGTTTATATGCAATCTGGTGACAGTCATTTTATTCATTGTAATAGTGCCTGTCTTGTCCAAGCATATAGTCTGGATTGAACCAAGGGTCTCCACTGCCTCAAGCCTACGGATGAGGACATTGTATTTATTCATTCTTCTGATACCCAGGGCAAGGGTGGTTGTAGCCACAGCAGGTAATCCCTCAGGTACAGCAGCTACGGCAAGGGAAATAGATGATTTAAGCATCTGTAAAAAACCATAGCCCCTGAGCAGTCCTACAATAAAAACTGCACCACAGATTATACCGCTTATCAAAACGAGTTTGTTCCCTATCTGATTAAGCTGCCTCTCCATGGGAGTCTCAGGATTCTTTGTTTCACCCACAAGCATCTGGATGTGTCCAATTTCAGTATTACCCCCTGTTGCCACTACAACGGCTATGCCCTGCCCGCCTGTTACCAGTGTACCCATATAAACCATATTTGTTCTGTCTGCAATAGGGACACTCCATGATGAATCTGGGCTGTTATTATCCTCTGTTTTTCCGTTATATAAAAATTGTCTTTCTTTTGTATTGATATGCCCTTGTTTTTGAATAGTTATCGGTTCTATAGTCTTGGAGACAGGAAGGCTTTCACCAGTAAGGGCTGATTCATCAATGCTTAAGTGCTGGGCATCAATAAGGCGTGCATCAGCAGCCACATAAACACCTGGTCTTAAAACAAGGAGGTCGCCTAAAACCACATCTTCTGCACTGATCTGTTTTATTTGCCCATCTCTTATCACAAGGGCATTGGGCCGTACAAGGCTTTTTAAAGAATGTATGGTCTTTTCAGCACTACTCTCGGTGAAATAGCCTATTGTAGCATTTATGGCCACAACACCCATAATAATTATCGCATCCGAGATACCCCCTGTAAAAAGCGAAATACATGAGGCAATACCGAGGAGTGCAACAGGCAAAGATTTAAACTGGTCGATAAAAATACTAAATCTTGACCTTGGAACAGACTCAGGCAGGATGTTAGGACCGTATTTTTTTAATCTTTTAGCACATCTGTCGGACGAAAGGCCTTTATCTGGGTCTGTCTTTGTTATTTCAAGAACCCTCGCAATATCCATATAATGCCAGTCATGTAGTGGCTGTTTTTCTGCATGGACAACGAGTTTTCTTACCTTTCCCCTTGGCTTTACGGTTTTTGATGTCTTTTCTGTCCTGACATTATCTTGTTTTGACTTGAATGTTATATTGTTTTTTTCTCTATACTCTATGACAGAATTTTTTAGAGTTGATATTAAAAAATCAATGTTATTATGGGAATTATAGAGGATAAGCACATTACCGGTGAGGATGCTGGCTGTAACCTTATAAATTCCATCTTTTGATAAAAGGACTGTCTCGATGTGAACCTTCAGAGATTCACATCGATAAAGACCTTCAACCTTAAAACGTGCCCTCCCCTTAACTTTGATGTGTAGGGGTTTTACCAAAGACTACTATTCTCCTTTTTTTGTCCTTCCTTTTTGCGTTTGCTCTTCTGTTTGTTCTACAGGGGATTGTTTAGGGGTGCTTTGCGTTTGTTTTGTTTCTGCTTTCTGTTGAGGCAATGCCGAGGCAGCCACCTCTTTTACACCCTCTACTACACCAAGGAGCATCTCTTTTACTGCCTTTAGTGCTGTATTGCCTATTGTGCCTGCTGCCTCTATGGCACCACTTACAGCCACCTTAGCAGCATCCTCAGCATTTCCGCCAATTTCTTTAACCGCCTCGATTACACCATCTACTGCCCTTCTGGCAACCATTGATACATCAGCACCCACCTCTGAGGCACCTTTAACAGCCCCTTTTACAGTCTGTCCTGCAACATTCATAATATCGCCACCCACATCTCCAACGCCCATAATAACACCCTTGACAACGCTCTTGGTGCTTAATATTAAACCAGTGCCCACCTCTTCTGTGGCGCTTATGGCGCCTTTTATTACATCTTTTGTAAGAGAAATGGTCTCTGTTGCGATGGCGCCTGTTGTCCTTAATGTGGAAGAAACAGTATTTCTGACAGTTGTTACTATCTCAGCCTCTATCTCGTTCAAACCTTTCAGGCTACTTACAACACCTTCCTTTACTGTTGTGCCTGCCTTCCCAAGGGTCTCTTTAAGGTCAATGGTCTCTTTTGCCTCCATGGTGTCTGTATTCATAACAACCTCCTGTAATTATTATTTATTCTGAAAGGTCATCGCTTGTTCCTTTGTTTCCTTTCAGAAAGATATTCATGGCATACCAGAATGCCGTATACCATGCAGGTGCAGCAAAATTTCCCTTGCTTATCTGATAGATACCAAGCCCTGCAAGGGTAAGAAACACTATGCCGCTCACATCAATAGCGCCACTTGTGGCGGTCTTTACCCTGTTGTTGAGGTTACTGTAACCATTTGTTATTTTTTTGTGTAATAGGGTCTGTGAAGGCAGCTCTTTTTTAAATTCTATAAGCTTCTGTGACCTTAGATATTCCATAATGGAATCAGCATTTGACCTGTGTATAATAAGAATACCTGATGTGAGGGGATTTACATCTACAATTTCAACGCCATCAAGCTTGGACACATGTTCCTTTATGTTATTGAAAAAAACATTATCTCGTCTACGCGATGGAACCCTGATCCTTAACCTCTCTTTTGTCATATGTGTTATGAAGCCACCAGGCGCCATCACCCCTCCTTTTGAACATCCTCTACAATATGTCCTGCTTCAAGCTCAGCCCTGGCCTCTGCCACAAGGTCTTCAATAACCTCTTTAACCTCTGCGATGACCTCTTTGTTCTTTTCATAAGCTGCGATACCGCCTTTTATAGCTGCTTTTGCAAGAGGTTTTGCAATACTTGCGAGTACAGGTATGATTACCGGTGCCAGTATTGCAGTCCCTATGCCTATTGCAAGCCCCCCTATTATATTGCCTTTTAAACCATTATTGAACAGAGCCATAGACACCTCCTAAAAATAAAATATAGTATAATGCCATTCTTTAAGTTGTGTAACCAAAACTTTAATTACTCACCTATTACTAAAAGAAAGGTTTAAAAATTTTTTTCATGCTATAGCATTTCTTTGGGGTTTTTTGGATAGCATATTGATTCTATT
>JAOAFK010000041.1 GCA_026416315.1 Syntrophorhabdaceae bacterium
GCCCTGTCGCACAATGGCAGTGAATCCCTTACATTATGGTCGGAAATCAATATCCCTATACCTCTTTTTTTCAGGTTCATTATGATCTTTTTAAGGTCAGAAATGGAAATAGGATCAATGCCTGAAAATGGCTCATCAAGGAGCATAAACTTTGGCGCAATCATTAATGCCCTTGCAATCTCGAGCCTTCTTCGCTCACCACCTGAAAGGGAGTCAGCATTATTTTTTGCAAGGTGTTCTAACTTAAATGCCTCAAGGAGTTCTGCCACCCTGTGGGTTATATTTATACCGTCTTCATTTTGAAATTCAAGTATTGATTTTAGGTTATCTTCAACACTCATCTTTTTAAACACAGAGGGTTCTTGTGGTAAATATGTAATCCCCTTTCTTGCCCTCAAAAACATCGGCAATGTGGTTATATCTTCTGAATCGAGATATATGGAGCCTTTATCTGGTTTTATAAAACCTATGATCATATAAAAAGTTGTTGTCTTTCCCGCACCATTTGGTCCGAAGAGACCTATAACCTCTCCTGTGTTTACACGCACACTCACTTCTTCCACTACCTTTCTCGAACCATAAGATTTAGATATCTCTTTTGCAAAAAGGGTTGATTGCTCGGTCATTTCCCCTCAATCCTCACCTTGGGCATATCAACGGAAAATTTGCCTTTTTTCATATCATATCTTATGGCATTTCCATCCATTTCCACATTATCCCTTATAAGTTTTGGCGAACCGGTAAGGGTTACCACATCTTCTTTAAAATAATATACTGCCTTTTCGCCTTTGGCAATACTTCCTTTTGAAATTAATCTTACCATTCCTTCAGCTACTGCCATATCAATCTGATTATCTTTAACCTTTACAGTGATTTTGTCACAGAGAAGATTAAGGGGTTCACCCTTCATCACCACCCTCCCGTTTAGAATAAACTGGTTTTCTTTTAGCATGTATATAAAACTATCTGATTGAAATTTGAATCTCCCTTTGTCTGTTTGAACAAAACCGGATATATCCTTTTTAATCCTCACCGTTTCTTCATCGGTCTTTGCAATGAGACCTATGCCTTTTAATGAGAGTTTTTCCCCTTGAATGTGAACAGGTGCTTCAGTGGTGGTGATACCGTTTTTAAAGTCAAAATCCATATATTTGCTCTTTAAGCGATATTCATTTTTATAATCTATTAACACCTCTTCTACGGTTCCTCTTTCTTCCTGTGTATTTATTATACCCTTATTTCCATTGAAAATTACAAATGTATCTGCTTTTGGTCTGTACCTGCCCTCTATGATTTCAATCTCCACAACGGGTCTATCTATATAATTTTTTGCCACCTCGGCCTTTATTTCCCAGTCCACTCTACCCCGTTTTTCACCGCTATACTTTACATCCTTCAGAACTATGACCTTTTTTTCTTCTGCTGATTTTGGCAGTAATATTCTAATAGGCTTTTTTATGAAAAAATACAAAGCCAGTAAGTTTATGATGATAATAATGCCAATTGAGGAATAAAGGATAATCTTTCTTCTTTTCATCCATTCTTATGCAATCTTTGCCTTCAAAAGGTCATGGATATGTATTATACCCACAGGCCGCTTATCGCCTTCCTCTTCCATTACAAAAAGGGAGGTAATGGAGAAGTCTTCCATCTTCTTCAATGCATGGGTTGCAAGGTGATCCTTTCTTATGGTCTTTGGGTTTTTAGTCATCACATCGAAGGCGGTCTTTGAGAGTATGTTATCGTATTTTTCAATTGCCCTTCTCAAATCTCCATCTGTTATAACGCCTGTTAATTCTTCATTTCTATTGAAAACACCTGTAACACCTAATCTTTTAGATGTCATCTCTAATATCACATACTTCATGGGCATATCTTCATATACCTTCGGTATCTCATCGCCTGTATGCATGAGATCTTCCACCTTTGTAAACAGTTTTTTTCCTATGGTACCACCAGGGTGGAGGTTCGCAAAATCCTCAAGCTTGAATCTTTTCTTTTCCATGATTGCAAGGGCCATGGCATCTCCTAAGGCAAGGGTGGCTGTTGTGCTTGATGTTGGTATAATGTTGTAAGGACATGCCTCTTCCACATCCACACATAACACCACATCAGCTTCTTTTGCAATGGTTGATTCCTTTTTGCTTGTTATAACAATGACAGGAAGCCCCATCCTTTTAATCCATGGTATGATCTTTATGATCTCTTCTGTCTCTCCACTGTTACTTACAATGACAACTGCGTCTTCCTTTTGGAGCATTCCAATGTCTCCATGAAGGGAATCCGCTGGGTGCAAAAACATAGATGGTGTACCTATGCTGGACATGGTGGAGGCAATTTTTTTGCATATCAAACCTGATTTTCCAATACCCATAAACACAACCCTTCCGGAACATCTGCTCAGTATTTCCACGACCTTTTCAAATTCCTCACCTATCTCATCCATGACCTTCAAAACTGCAAGGGCCTCTTTTTTTAAAACTTCCTTTGCTGTTCCCACAAGGCTTTTCATAATACCGCCTCTATCCTTTTTAGCACCATAAGATACTCGGGGATATCGTCGATAGAAACAGAATTATCACCGTCACACAATGCCTGTGCAGGGTCTATATGCACCTCCATAAAGATACCATCTGCCCCCACAGCAATGGCAGCCTTTGCAAGGGGTAATACAAATTCCCTCTCGCCACCTGAACGCGTCGAGTGTTGGGTGGGTCTCTGGACACTGTGTGTTGCATCGAATATTACAGGATATCCAAAACCCTTCATTATGGGTATTGCCCTGAAGTCATTCACAAGATTATTGTAGCCAAAGCATGTGCCCCTTTCTGTTATAATGATTTTTTCATTTCCCGTGCTTTTTACCTTATCTATGGCATATTTTATGTCATATGGAGACATGAATTGTCCCTTTTTTATATTTACTGCCTTCCCTGTGGCACCACAGGCAGTCAGTAAATCGGTCTGGCGGGACAAAAGGGCTGGTACCTGAAGGACATCTACCACATCTGCAGCAATGGCTGCCTCGTTGCTTGAATGGACATCTGTTAAAACGGGACACCCAAAGGTTTCTTTAATTTTTTTTAGTATTTTTAGACCTTCTATGATACCTGGCCCCCTATAACTCGAAATGGAGGTCCTATTTGCCTTATCGTATGAAGATTTAAATATATAGGGTATACCCATCTCCCCTGTAATTTTTACAAGCATTTCGGCAATCTTCATGGTAATATATTCTGTCTCTATAACACAGGGGCCACTGATAAAGACAAAAGGCCTTCTGCCTATCTTTATACTGGCAATATCTATTTCTTTTTCCATTTTGACTTTTCCTGTCTGTATTTTAAGGATGCCTTAATAAATTCCTTAAACAATGGATGTGGATTAAAGGGCTTTGATTTAAATTCAGGATGGAACTGACATGCAAGAAACCAAGGGTGTCCTTTGAGTTCTATAATCTCTGCAAGTTTGCCGTCAGGGGAGATACCTGTAATTTCCATACCACATTCCTCAAGGGTTTTCTTAAATGACATGTTGAATTCATATCTGTGTCTATGCCTTTCAAAGATTGTATCCTGCATGTATGCCCTATGGGCTAAACTTCCCTGTTTTAATATGCATTTGTATGCGCCAAGCCTCATGGTTCCACCTTTGGCGGAAAATTTATCCCTTTTCTGTATCTTATTTTCCCTGTCAATCCATTCTTCGATCAAATATATTACAGGATATGGTGTGTTTTCATTGAACTCTGTGCTGTGGGCATCTTTTAGGCCGGCAAGATCCCTGCTTATTTCAATAACTGCAAGCTGCATGCCGAGACACAATCCAAAAAAAGGGATTTTATTTTCCCTGGCATATTTTATGGCCTTAATCTTTCCTTCAATACCTCTGTCGCCGAATCCACCGGGAATCAGTATGCCATCCGCCCCGTCTAACTTTTCCATTAAGCCAGATTCGATCTCTTCTGAGTCCACATATTTTATATTCACCCTTGCATTATTTGCAATACCACCGTGCACTAATGCCTCATTCAGGCTTTTATATGAATCCTTAAGCCTTACATACTTACCTACAAGGGCGATATCTACCTGTTTTTTTGGATTTCTGATGGTTTCAACGATCTTTTCCCATTTTGAAAGGTCTGGTTTTCTTGACCATATATTTAAAAGGCTTGTGATCTTGTCATCAAGCCCCTCTTTATGAAACAGAAGAGGCACCTCATATATTATGTCCACATCCTTTGCCGAAATGACCGCATCCTTCTCCACATTACAGAACAGGGCAATCTTATCCTTTATGGGCTGGGTGAGAAAATTCTCGGCCCTGCAGATCAGGATATCCGGTTGAATGCCTATTTCCCTCAATTCTTTAACACTGTGCTGGGTTGGTTTTGTTTTAACCTCATCTGCGGATTTGATAAAAGGCACAAGGGTGAGATGGATAAAAAGGGTGTTGTCCTTTCCTAAATCATTTCTCAACTGTCTTATGGCCTCAAGGAATGGAAGGCTTTCTATATCGCCCACGGTGCCACCTATCTCCACTATAACTATATCCACACCTTCGTCCACATCAAGGATCCTCTGTTTTATCTCATCTGTTATATGGGGTATGACCTGCACTGTTACGCCAAGATATTCTCCTTTCCTCTCCCTTGATATTACTGCATCATATACCTGACCTGTGGTGAAGTTGTTCTTTTTTGAACCTGTTGAATTTGTAAATCGTTCATAGTGGCCTAAATCAAGATCAGTTTCAGCACCATCATCTGTAACAAAGACCTCTCCATGCTGAAATGGGCTCATGGTTCCAGGGTCTACATTTATATAAGGGTCAAGTTTTTTAAGCATCACCGTTAGTCCCCTTGCCTCAAGGAGCGCACCTATTGAGGCAGAGGCAATGCCTTTACCAAGGGAGGAGACAACACCACCTGTGATAAAGATAAATTTTTGTCTCATGTTGATAGATCTCTTTTATTTATAAAAAGGGAGATCAGCTCCTCTCCCTTCAATGTCATGCCTTCTATATCTTCATTAAACCCGCCTGAGGCACCTTCATATGACTTACCTTTATCAAATATGGCAAAAGGTACAGGGCATGGATAGTGTGTTCTTAAAGAGATGGGTGTTGCATGATCCGTCACTATAAGAAACCTTGTATCCACTGGTGTAGATTCATACAGGGTTTTTACTATCTTTCTATCAATATTCTCTATGGCCTGTATCTTCTCTTTGATGTCTCCGGCATGGGATGCCTCATCCGGTGCCTCAACATGGATGTACACAATATCGTGTGTCTGTAATAGCTCTAAAGCCTTTTTTGCCTTTGCACTGTAATCCGTATCGATATATCCTGTGGCACCTTTCACATATGGTCTTTCAAAACCAGCAAGGCTACTTATGCCTTTTATTAAATCCACTGCAGCTACCGTTGCACCCCTAAGACGAAACTTATCATAAAACAAAGGGAATGAGGCCTTTTTCCCCTGTCCCCATAACCAGATACTGTTCACAGGAACTTTATTTGATTCCTGTCTTTTTTTGTTCAATGGATGCCCTGATAGAAGCTTCTGTGAAATCCTCATTATTTCCATGAGCCTCTCAGAGCCTTTTCCTGTTGGTAAATACTCCTTTATTTTCTTTTTTGTGATATCATGGGGCGGTGTGGTTGTCATCTCCCATTCACCGTTTCTCCAGATCATTATGTGTCTGTAACCAACGCCTGGAAAAAACTCGAATTCTTTTCTGCCTAACTCTTTATTTAATAAATCAATGATGACCTTTGCCTCATCTGTTGTGATCTGGCCACCACTATAGTCGCCCATTGTAGCATTATCTTCTATATTTATATTTTCTAAATAGACCATATTGCACCGGAAGGCAACATCTTTGTCTGCCATAGAAATACCCATTCCGTATGCCTCAATAGGTGCCCTTCCTGTATAATATTTTGCAGGGTCATAACCAAAAAGAGACATGCCTGCTACATCGCTACCAGGGGGAAAACCATCGGGTATGGTTATTACATGACCACATAAACCCTGTCTTGCCATCATGTCCATATAGGGTTTTTCTGCAACCATTAGGGGGGTCTTACCATTTAGTTCGTCTAACGGGAAATCAGCCATGCCATCACCGATAATCACAAGATATTTCATGGCTCAGCTTAATCCTTCCTCAATCCTTATGCAGATCGTTTCTCCTTTAATAAAAGGCAGTGTATCTATCTCTTTTATTGCCTTTTTGAGATCTCCTTCTATTGCCTCATGGGTGAGCATCACAATGGGCACATAACCGTTTTCTTTTCTACCTTTTTGGATTACTGTAGAAATACTTATGGAATATTTTGCGAGTATTCCTGAGATTTGCGATAAAACCCCTGGTTTATCCTGTGCCATAAACCTTAAATAAAATGGTACAAAACCCCTTTCAGCCTCTTTTATCTTGATTTTTTTGTTAAATTTCAGGCCTGTAAAGGCATTTTTATCAATGTATCCAGCAAGCCTCTGGCCTATGTCTACGATATCACTCACCACTGCGCTACCTGTAGGTTCAGAACCAGCACCCCTACCATAGAACATGGTAGGGCCAACTCTATCACCCATAATATACACAGCATTAAATACATCGGCCACACTGCTTAAAGGATGAGAAACAGGTATCATGGCTGGCTCCACCCTTGCCTCGAGTTCATTACCATCTTTCCTTGCAAGGGCTAAAAGTTTTATCTTGTATCCAAACTCCCTTGCAAATTCTATATCCACAGGTTCAATGCCTGAGATCCCTTTTATGGAAATATCACTGAGTTTTATTTTACAGCCAAAGGAAAGGCTTATTAAGATACACAATTTATGGGCTGCGTCAATGCCTTCTATGTCATATGTGGGATCCTGTTCTGCAAAACCAAGCCTCTGGGCATCACGAAGTACTTCTCTAAAAGGCTTCCCCTCTTCAGTCATTTTCGTCATGATATAATTGCTTGTGCCGTTTAGTATACCCATAATGCCTGTAATTTTATTGGCCACAAGCCCATCTTTAATTGCCCTTATAACAGGTATACCTCCACAGACCGATGCCTCAAAGCCTATAGGAATTTTATATCTAATAGCCAAACTGAATATCTCACTGCCTCTTTCTGCAAGAAGTGCCTTATTTGCTGTTATCACACCTTTTTTGTTTTTTATGGCATCAACAATATAGTCAAAGGCCACTGTTGTACCACCTATGAGTTCCACTACAATATCTACATTTTTATCGTGGATCAATTCGTATGCGTCAGCGGTGATAATGTCTTTTTTTATATTCAGGCCTGATAGTTTGTCTTGATTTATCTCTGCAATCTTTGTAACAGCAATGTCCAGTCCTGTTCTTTCTTTAATAATTCTGTGGTTTTTCTGCAATATATTGTAAGTACCTGAACCAACTGTTCCAAAGCCTATAATACCTACCTTTATCATTTCTTTCTTGCTGAATACAATAAATTTCTTATGCCTTTTACTGCCTGTCTTATTCTGTGTTCATTTTCAACAAGAGCAAACCTAATGTATCCTTCACCGTATTCACCAAATCCAATACCAGGGGATGTGGCCACCTTTGCCTCTTTTAAAAGGAGTTTAGAGAATTCCATAGAACCCATGGATGCAAAATCATCTGGTATCTTTGCCCATACAAACATGGTGGCCTTTGGTTTATCAACATGCCAGCCGTATCTTGATAGGCCCTCACATAACACATCCCTTCTTCTTCTATATTTCTCCACTATTTCTTCTACCTCTTTATCGCCCTCATTTAAGGCTATAATGGATGCAATTTGGATGGGTTGGAACATACCATAATCAAAATAGCTTTTTATTCTACTTAAAGCGTGATTGAGTTTTTTATTACCCACAGCAAAACCCACCCTCCAGCCTGGCATACTGTAGCTTTTTGAAAGGGAATAAAACTCCACACCCACATCCTTTGCCCCTGGGACTTGGAGGAAACTCGGTGCCTTGTATCCATCAAAGACCAAATCCGCATAGGCAAGATCATGGACAACCCACAGGCGATGTTCATGGGCAAAATCCACAAGTTTTTTAAAGAAATCAATATCCACAACCTCTGTAGTGGGATTGTTGGGAAAGCTCACTATAATCATCTTTGGTTGCGGCCAAGTGGTTTTAATGGCGATATTCAATCTATCGAAGAATTCTTCCTTTGGCATAATGGGTATAGTTCTTAAATCGCCGCCTGCAATGATAACAGAATATAGATGGATGGGATAGGCAGGGTCAGGGACAAAGACAACTTCACCCCTTGCAATGGTGGCAAGGATAAGATGGCCGATGCCTTCTTTTACACCCATACATACTGTGACCTCTGTTTCAGGGTCAACATCCACATCATATTTTCTCTTATACCAGTTTGCTATAGCGACCCTTAATTTGTATATGCCACGGGTGACAGAATAGCGGTGGTTTCTAGGGTTTCTCGCTGCCTCTATAAGCTTTGCCACGATGTATTTGGGGGTGGGTATATCAGGGTTACCCATGCCTAAATCTATGATATCCTCACCCCTTCTTCTGGCCTCAATCAAAAGATCTCTTACAATGCCTAATCCATAAGGTGGAAGTCTTGATATCCTGTAAAATTCATCCATAATAAATGAAACTAACATTAAAAGAGTTTATCAGTCAATATGAATGACATGTTTTTTATAATTTTGTTTCATTTGTTATTAATTCAACCCTTGACACTTTGTCCATCACATTGTATCATCAATTATCAATTTTTTAAGTGGGGGTGAAGTCATGAAGATAAAATGGTATGGCCATGCTGCTTTTAATTTAACAACAGAAGATGGGGTAAGGATTATCATAGACCCCTATCTGTCAGGGGCCTTTGGAGGTGCATTATCATATGGCAAGATTCAGGATGAAGCGGACATTGTCCTTACAAGTCATGACCACGATGACCATAACTACACAAAAGATATTAAAGGTAAATTTGTCATAGTAAATAGCGCTGGCCAGACATCCATAAAAGGTATAAATATAAGGGCAATACCTTCTTTCCATGACCCATCAAAAGGAAATGAAAGGGGGAAAAATTTAATATTTGTTATAGAGGCAGAGGGATTAAAGGTTACCCATGTGGGCGATTTGGGTCATACCCTTGGAAAAGATACAATAAAGGAAATTGGTGCCATAGATATACTTCTTGTACCTGTAGGTGGTTTTTATACCATAGACCCAAAAGAGGCCACAAAGGTGATGGAGGATTTAAAACCAGCCGTGACGATACCCATGCATTTCAAGACAGAAAAATGTAATTTCCCCATAGTATCAGTAGATGAATTCATAAAAAACAAAAAACATGTGAAAAAATTGAACACATCAGAGGTGGTTTATAAAAAAGACACACTGCCGAAAGAGCCAGAAATAGTTGTTTTGAAATATGCACTGTAAATGACTAAAAGATGCTGAAAAAATATATCAACAGAGATGAGATAGCCGAGATTGTAAAAAGGCTTGCATCACAGTTAGAAAAAGATTATAGAGATGAGGAAATTGTTTTTGTCTGCCTTCTAAAAGGGGCATTTATGTTTACTTCGGATCTGATAAGGCACATAAAAAATCCGACCTGTGTGGATTTTATAAGGGCTGCATCCTACGGAAATAAAATGGAATCATGCGGTAAGGTCACTATAACAAAAGACCTTGAAATTGACATAGAGGGTAGACATGTGATAATTGTTGAAGACATAGTAGATTCAGGCCTAACTCTCCAATATATAAAAGACATGCTTCTTAAAAGAAAACCTAAATCATTAAAGATATGTACCCTCCTCGATAAAAAGCCACGGAGACAGACCGATATTAAAATAGATTATGTGGGAAAGGAGATCGAGGATGTTTTCGTAGTGGGCTATGGAATAGATTATGCAGAAAGATATAGAAATCTACCGGATATTTATTATGTTGAAAATGAAAATGAGGTTTTATGATGTCAATTGGCAAAAACTTAATTAAGAATAACACCATTTCGGAGGTGACATAATGCAGATACTCATCATGTACTATTCAAGGGGAGGAAATACAAAAAAACTTGCCGAAGCCATTGCAAAAGGTGTAAACGAGGTGGAAGGTGTAAACTGTGTGATAAAATCAACAAAGGAAATTACAAAAGATGATTTTTTAAATTCACAAGGCATTATAGCAGGCTCACCTGTTTATTTTGGTTCTATGGCATCTGAATTAAAAGAGGTATTTGATAGATTTGTAGGCATAAGAAAGCAGATGGAGGGAAAGGTAGGGGCTGCCTTTGCCACATCCGGGGATGCCACAGGTGGAAAAGAAACGACAATTTTCTCCATAATACAGGCATTTTTAATATACGGTATGGTTGTGGTGGGCGACCCTATGGATGCCACAGGGCATTATGGTGTTGCCTGTACAGGTGCACCGGATGAAAAAACAATTTTGAATGCCAAAAAATTAGGCAGAAGGGTGGCATCTCTTGTAAAAAAACTCTGGTCTTAATTTTAAAAACAAGGTCTTTATGAAAAAACCGGAGGATAAGAAATATTTAATAGAAAGAAAAGATTGTCTCATTGTGTTAATCGATTTTCAGGAAAGGCTTATGCCTGTTATTTACAACAAGGAAAATGTCTTAAAAAATGCTGTGAGGCTTACTCAATTTTCAAAAATAGTAAATATTCCAGTTATAATCACAGAACAGGAGAGATTGGGCGAAACTGTGCCTGAATTAAAAAATGAACTAAAGGATATTAAAGCCATCAACAAAATCCATTTTAACTGCTTTGAAAGCGCTGTGTTTACTGATACAGTAAAACAACATAAAAGACATACCCTGATAATTGCTGGGGTTGAGGCACATATCTGTGTTGCCCAAACGGCCCTATGGGGTATTTCAAACTATAATGTCCATGTTATAGAAGACGCGATTTCTTCAAGAACAGAGGCCAACTGCAAGGCAGCTATTGAGAGGATGAGACAGGCTGGCATCATCATTTCCACCACAGAAATGTTTATATATGAAATACTCAAAAAGGCAGGCACTGAAGAATTCAAGGCGAGCCTTCACCTTGTTAAGTAAATATTTTTATTTCACGTGGAACATTTAATGGGTGATTTCTAATTTTTCAGGTATACAAGGTCTGTGGGTGAAAAATTACCGCCTTTTTTTACCTTAGCCCAGCTTGCATCAACGCCAAAAAGCTCTGAAATCTCAATCTCTCCTTTATATTTACCCCTTACCTTACCAAGGGGGGTGTTTGTTTTTTCATCAATAATCTGTTCACCGGGAGAATAAACTTCAAGGATATTACCTATTTCCAATCCGGACAATCTTCCAGCATTTATATAAACTTTTTCTTTATCTAAAGAGGCAATTCTTGCATGCCAGTCCAGCATGAGTATGGCCTTTAAAAGATCCTCTGCAATGACCTCAATGGCCAGATCAATTGCCTTTATCTTTGCCTTTTCAGAGCTCAGATCCCCACTTTCTTTTGTAAGGGAAACAGGGTTTCTTCCAGAGAGTTGTTTTAACATTAAACCTGTGTCTGTATTGTATATTTCAAGGGTTATCTTTGATATGGCAAAAGACACCTCTTTTGTCTCTTTACCCTCAATTTTACTGGAACTTGAATATATGTCATTAAGCACACCTTTTACTATGGCCTGGATACCGTATAGTTCGTTTAATAGTTTCATATTATTCTGATTTGTTATTTTATCGTTTATATTTAAAGTAGCGGGATCAACACATATGATTGCGCCTGTGCTTTCAAGGCGTGATATTAATCTTCTTGTAGCAAGCTCACCTATCTGTTCATCCTTGTAATTTGTCTGGTCCTCAATGGGAAGGATTATAACGCGCCTTCTCATTTTTGGTGATGGATAGCTAAAAGGTATGGGAGTAAAGGCCTGAATGTATCCAAAACCAGGAGAAAAGGGGCTAATTTGTGTGGGATAGACAACTTGAGGGGCAATATTTCTTTTTTTCAATTCTTCTTCTAATTTTGCTATCCTTGAGGTCAATTCATCCCTTTCCTTTTTCTGTGCAGCAGATACCAATGATTGGAGAATGCCGGGCGAGTATTGATCCTTCCTTACCCAGATGTATTCTGGCTCATTGGGTATCAACATATATTTTCTGTTTCTTGCATATATATATTCAACGCCATCTATTACCTTGATATCTCCAGGCTTTGGCTCAGTATCCTCTAACTTTTCTGTCTTCTCCTTGGCAGCTGTATCTTTATCTTTCTTTTTTGAAAATATTGAGCCGCAGCTCACTAATAAAAAAAACGAAAGAAGTATGCATAATAAAAATTTAAACTTTTTCATAGCAAAAAGGATTATAAAGCATATGGGTAAAAAATGTCAAATATATAAAAAAGAAGCCCATACACTTTTTTTACCATTATTTTATCATTAATGATATACTTTCCCTGTAAGGGTATGACATGATAGTCCATATGCAATATGGAAAATCAGGGCTTGATATAGAACTCGATGATGCCTGGGATATAACTATTATAAAGAAAAAACAGATGCCTATACTTTCGGATCCTGTGTCTGCTTTGAGGGAAAGCCTTTACAATCCTGTGGGCGCATTACCCATAGATAGGCTCGTTGCAGGAAAAAAAACGGTCTGTATTGTAATCTGCGATAATACAAGGCCTGTTCCAAATAATATTTTACTGCCAACCATAGTAGAAGAACTGCTTAGGGTAGGTGTTCATAAGGATCACATCATGTTATTGATAGCCACAGGCCTTCACAAACCAACAGAGAAAGAGGAATTAAAAGAAATTATTGGAAAAAATGAGCTACTTAATAGCTTTAAAATCTATAACCATTTAGGCCGTGTGGAGGAGGAACATGTATTTCTTGGAAAAACAAAGGACGATATACCTGTAAAGATCGACAGGCGTTTTATACAGGCAGATATGAGAATTGTAGTAGGCCTTGTAGAACCCCATTTTATGGCAGGATACTCCGGTGGCAGAAAGCTTATAGCGCCGGGAATTGCCCATGAGGACACGATACGGCACATACATGCACCCGTGATACTTGAGTTGTTAGGTGTTGATAATTGCATCATTGAAGGTAATCCCCTTCATGAAATATTAGTTGAGATAGCCCGCATGGCAGGTGAGTGCTATGGGGTAAACACTGTAATTGATGAAGCCCGTCAAGTCTCTTTTATTAATTTCGGGGATGTTATTGAGGCCCATCTAAAGGCAGTGGCATATGCCCGTCAGTTTATGGAAATTGAAATAAATAAAAGATTTCCTGTAGTTCTAACAAGCGGGGCCGGTTACCCCCTTGATAAAAATTACTATCAGACTGTAAAAGGTATGGTGGCAGCCCTTAACATCATTGAGCCAGGAGGAAATCTCTTTATTGTATCCCAGTGTTCAGAGGGTATGGGCTCTAATGAGTTTATTGCTTCACAGAAAAAACTTTGCGAGTTAGGCATAAAAGGATTTATGGATAGCATATCTAAAAAGACCTATGCAGATATAGATGAATGGGAGACAGAAATGCTTGTAAAGGCCTTAAAGACATGCCATATCTTTTTATACAGTACAGGAATTACAGAAAAATACAGACCCTTTACATGTGTTAAAAATATAGATGACATAAATTATAAGCTGAAAAGGTGCATGGAAGGTATGAAAGATAAAAGGCTCGCTGTCATACCAGAAGGCCCGTATGTGGTTCCTGTATACAAAGAGATTGCTTAAAAGGAGAAAACCATGCATTATGACATTGAAAGTTTTGTTGATATAGCAAAAACATTTCTCAGGCATGACCAGATCATTACAGAAAAAGAAGGCCTTTCTCACTTTTCATATGATGCCACTGAAATTCGCTCTATACCCCATGTGGTGGTTCTTCCAGAATCTACAGAGGAAGTATCAAAAATTATGCGCTGTGCCTATGACCTTGAGATACCCGTAACACCCCAGGGAGGCAGAACAGGTCTTTCAGGCGGTGCCATACCTGTTGTGGGTGGGATTGTCTTGTCACTCGTTAAGATGAACAGGATTCTTGAAATAGATACAAAAAACCTTCAGATAGTGGTAGAGCCTGGCGTTGTGGCCGCTGATTTACAGGGGACACTAAAGGGATATAATCTATTTTTCCCACCGGATCCTTCAAGTACTGTGGAGAGCACCATCGGAGGAAATGTGGCAGAGAATGCAGGTTATACAAGGGCTGTGAAATATGGTGTAACCCGGGATTATATATTGGGGCTTGAAGCAGTATTGCCTGACGGAACGATAATAAATGTAGGTGGCCATACTGTTAAAAATGTTACAGGTTATGACCTTGTGGCACTGATTACTGGTTCAGAAGGCACCCTTGCTGTGATCACAAAGATAATCTGTAAGGTATTGCCCATGCCACGCATCAGAAGAACATGCATTGTTTATATGGATGACCTTATTGGAGCGGGTGATTTTGTTGTATCCATCTTTGAGAAAGGCATTACCCCCTGTGCCATAGAGTTGATGGATAATTATTGTATAAACTGTGTTGCGGACTACCTTCCATCAGGAGAGGCCTTAAGAAGGGATGCAGAGGTGCTTGTCCTTGTTGAAATAGACGGTCATCATGAGGTTGCAATTTTTGATGAGGCAAAAGACATCATTGATCTTGCCAATAAAAATCGCCACACCATAGAGTCAAGACTTGCAAAAGATGAAATGGAGGCTGAAAAATTCTGGAGGATCAGAAGGGATACACTTCCAGCGCTAAAGGCAAAGGGGAAAGACCATCTTGAGGCAGATGTGGTTGTGCCCCGTTATAAATTAACCTTTTTAATTCAGGCTATAAAGGAAATCGAAAGATCCCATATTGTAAAGATAGCCACTTTCGGTCATGCCGGTGATGGAAATCTCCATGTGACCATTCAATACAGAAAAGGAAACTTTAAAGAAACTGAAGATGCATATACTGTCCTTGAAGAGGTTTATAAAAAGACAATCTCTATGGGTGGAAAACTCACAGGGGAACATGGTGTAGGCATTACCGTAAAAAATTATTTAAATCTTCAGATGTCAAAGGAAGAGATAGAACTCATGAAGCGCATAAAAATGGCCTTTGACCCGAAGGGACTTTTAAATCCCAAAAAAGTTTTTCCTGACCACCTATAATCTCTTTAAGATAGCCAAAAATTCATCATTATCTGCATATGATTTTAGTTCGGAGCAATAACGGATACGAATATTGCAATGGGTTAAAGGAAAGGGCTGAAAAAGTCTAAAAAAATATTATATTATTCAGCTGTCTTTTTCTTCTGTTTTTCTAACTTTCTTTTCTCCTCGTCCCTTATCTCCCTACGGAGGAGTTTTCCTACCTTTGATTTGGGAAGCATATCCCTGAATTCTATATATTGAGGCACCTTATAGGGCGCCAACCTATCCCTGCACCATTTTATAAGTTCTGTTGCCCCAACACCTTTTGCATCTTCTTTCAATACCACTATTGCCTTGATACGCTCCCCTACCTTTGGATCAGGGATACCCACAACACACGCGCCTATTACTGTAGGGTGATCCTGAAGGGCTGCCTCAACTTCAGATGCCGATACCCTGTATGCCTTGTATTTTATTACATCGGCAGTCCTCTCCATAAACTGAAGTTGTCCATCATCTGTCATGGAGACAAAATCTCCCATCCGGTAATACACTTCCCCGTTTATGTTTACAAATGATCTTTCTGTCTCTTCAGGCTTTTTCCAGTATTGCTTGATAGTAAAGGGTGAAGTGATGAGGAGTTCACCAACTTCACCCTTAGGCAGGGGTTCGAGGGTGTCCTGATCAACGATTATGCACTTTCTCGTCTTTAAGGGGGTTCCGATGGTCTTTGGGCCGGGCTCTCTGTCAAGACGGCTATATGTAACATGACCGATCTCTGTGGAACCGTAAACCTGATAAAGGGGGATTTTATATCGTTCTTTCCATGTATTGAATACCTCAACAGGAAGGGCATCACCACCACAGTAACAGTACCTTAATGAACTTAAATCATACTGGTCAAGCCTGTCGTTTTCAAGAATCATCCTGTAAAGGGCAGGCACTCCTAACATCCATTTAATCTTATATCTTTCAATTGCTGCAAGTACTGCATCCACTTCCGGGGTAGGCATCAAAACAACTGTGTTGCCAAAGTTAAAACCGAATGCTATGGCAAAACCCTTTGCCATGATATGAAATAAAGGGTTTACCATAAGGACACTATCTTTTCCTTCATCCACATAGGGGCCAATAACATCATCCATGATATCCCTGATATAGGATACTTCACCTGCATGATTTCCAGGCACACCTTTTGGAAATCCCGTTGTTCCACCGGTATACATAATATATGCAAGGTCATTGTATGCATCTATCTCTACCTTTGGTGGTTTTTTGGTGCTTTTATAAAGTATAGAATTAAACCACATAACCTTATTATTTTTTTCAACAACACCTCTTGGTACTTTATCAAAGAGATAACCGATTGCCCTTTTCCAGAAAGGCACAAGATCCACGAGGTTTGTAACTATCACCCTGTCCAGACCCGTCTCCTTCATCACTTCTTTTACATAGCCGAAGTTTGTGTCAAGACAGATTATGGCCTTCACATCAGCATCCTTCACCATATAAGAAATCTCATAGGCTGTATAGATGGGAGATACAGGGACAGTGACAGCGCCTATTTTGTTTATGGCAAAATTTGCTATAATCCATTGTGGACAATTTGGAATATAAAGAAGCACCCTCTCCTGCTTCTTTATGCCCACGATATTCATAAGACCATAGGCAAATTTATCAATGAGCATACTCAATCTACCGTAAGTAAACCGTTCTCCTAAATATACAAGCGCAGTTTTGTCAGGATATTTTTCCACCATTTCCTCAAAACGGGTAAATGTGTATTCATTTTCAAATTCTCTCATAGTTTTTCCTCTTATACTCCAAAATATGCTGATTTTACGTCTGGATTATCCATGAGCTCTTCCTTTGTGCCAGATAAAACGCTCGAGCCATTTTCCATAATATAGCCATAGTCAATAATGGGCAGAACTGGTCTTGCATATTGCTCTGTAATGATTATACTTATACCCCTTGTATCCCTTATCTGTTTTGTCCCATCTATCACTATCTTTTGATATGCAGGGCTTAATCCTAGTAGTGGTTCATCAAGAAGCAGTATCTTGGGGTTTGCCATAAGGGCCCTGCCTATGGCAAGCATCTGCTGTTCACCACCGCTTAAAAAACCTCCCTGTCTGTGTAGATGGTCTTTTAATCTGGGGAATAGGTTTAGAACATAATCTATATTTTCTTTTGTCTCCTTTTTCGTGGTTAAATATGAGCCTATCTTTAAATTTTCAAGAACAGAGCTTTCGGGAAAGATCCTCCGCCTTTCTGGACATAAAATAATGCCTTTTTTTGCCCTTATATGAGGTTTAAGATTTGTCATGTTCTCACCATCGAGAAATATAGAGCCAAAGACACTTATGCGCTCTCCTCCCCTCATCTCCTCTTTCTTTTTTATATCGAGGATAATCCCTGAGAGGGTGTACATAAGGGTGCTTTTGCCTGCGCTGTTCGAACCGAAAATACCTATAATCTGGCCCTTTTCACACTTTATGCTCACATTATTCAATGCAAGCATGTTTTCATAAAAAACCATCATTTCATTTGCTTCAAACATATCCTACACCTCTTCACTTCCCAGATACGCTTCTTTGACCCTTTTGTCCTCTATTACCTCTGTATAGTCCCCTTCGGCTATCTTTTCACCGAAATTTAAGGCCATAACCCTGTCTGCAACCCTGAAAAGCTCTCTCAATCTATGTTCAACCATTATAAGGGTGATGCCGTCCATCTTCAATTTTTCAATTAAGGGCAGCATACTTGCAATTTCACTCATGCTTAAACCTGAAAACACTTCATCGCAGAATATGATCTGTGGTCTCAAGGCAATGCAGCGGGCAAGTTCAAGCCTCTTTTGATATCCTGTAGGTAATGTGGATGCAAGCTTATACGGAACCCTTGAATCCCTCTCAAACCCGATCTCTTCAAGGATGTCAACAGCCACAGTATCTCTATCACCGTGCTTGCCACCACCACGCCATCCCCCTATTTTTCTTGCCCTTGGAGACCAAAGGGGGATAATCAAATTTTTAAAGGCAGGTAGAGTATAATATGGTCTCATGATCTGAAATGTCCTTGCTATACCTATATGGGCAATCTTGTGTGGTGCAAGACCTGTAATATCCCTACCCTGAAAAAATACCTGACCTGCATTGGGTTTAATAAAACCCGTAATACAGTTAATAAGGGTTGTCTTGCCTGACCCGTTTGGACCTATAATCCCGTATATTTCACCCTCATGGACATCAAAACTCACATCAATTAATGCTTTGAGACCACCAAAGGTCTTACTAATTCCTTTTACTGAAATAATCACATTATCTTTCATACCTTTACCCATCTTTCAAATTGATGATACTTTCTCTGAAGATAAACCATTATTCCCTCACTCTTTAAGATAATAAATGTAGTCAGCAAAGCGCAGTAGATAACGATCCTGAATGTGCCGAAAAACCTTAAAAACTCTGAAAGAGGAACAAGGATAAAGCTACCTATAACAGCACCCACAAGTGTACCGCCACCACCAATAACAACTGAGGCAATGGGGATTATGGAGAAATCAAGGGCAAAAAGAGAAAGCCCTGCCCACATATACAGATGGGCAATGTAAGCCCCTCCAAAACAACACATAAGGGATGCAATAAATACTGCAAGGGTCTTCATATATGTAATACTTATGCCTGAAGCCCTTACTGCCTGGTCATTGTCTTTAACACCTCTTATGACAAGACCTATATCCTCATTAACAAATCTCCTCATCCCGAATAAACATATGAGCATTACAAAGATCACTGCATACTGTTCTACATATTCATGAGGAAAACTTGCAATCCCTGTAATACCATTTGTACCCCCAAGTATATTCAGAGCCTCAATAACTCGAGTGGCAAGTAAAGGATACATAAGGGTTACGATTGCAAAATACACACCCCTTAAGGGGAGGCATGGCAGAATTGTAAGGGTGCAGAATATTGCCCCCAGTATAGTTGCAAGGGGAATGGATATATAAATGGGAATATGAAAATAAGAATTAAATATTGCAGATAGATAACCACCAACCCCTACAAAAAAAGCACCACCAAGGCACACAAGACCCACATAGTTGGCAAGGAAATCAAAGGCAAGGGCAAGGAGAGAATACACAAACATTATATTGATCACCCTTTTCCAGTAAGGTGCAAGCTCGAGAAAAAACGGAAGTAAAAGCACACCGACTATCAATAAAAGTCTGGGTCCTAAAAGATACAGAATCTCCTTCATGGCAGAAATGGCATATATGCCCTCTGTTCTTACTTTGATGCCCCTGTCAATCCTTTCTTTTCGCATCATTTCCATAGGCTATACCCTCTCTTCAAGTTCCTTCTGTTTTCCGAATATTCCTGAAGGCTTTACTAAAAGCGTTATGATGATGGCAAGTAATGCCACAACCATCTGATAATGGGTTGATAAAAATGCCTCTGTGAGAATCTGGGCAAATCCTATTATAAATGAGGCAAGGACAGTACCTGCCCAGCTTCCAAGGCCACCTATAACGCATACCGCGATTGCAAAAATCAGCACATTATAACCCGCTTCTACTATAATATTGCCAAGAGGCAAAAGCAAAATTGCTGCAAAACCTGCAAGGCCTGAACCTATTGCAAGGGAAATTATTGCTGTAGTGTCAGAATCAATGCCTAACATCATGGCTGCCCTTTCATCCTGGGCTATACCTCTTAAAGCAAGGCCTATCTTATTAAAATGGGTAAAAAGATACAGAAGTATAAAGGTACATATCCCGACAATAACTATAATAATCCTTTGATAATCAATAGAGACACCGAAAATCTCAACGGTGCCGGGGTAAAAAACAGGGAGGGTAAAGGTCATGCCCCTTAATCCTCCCCACCTTAACCCCTCTAATATGGCAAGTCCTATAGCATATGTCGCTATGATCTCCGATATCTCCATGCCCCTAATCCTTATGAGGATAAAACGATAGATAAGGGCACCGATTATACAGGTTATCGCTATCCCAATAAAAATGGCAAAGGGGTAAGGGAACCCTTCAAATTTGTTCAAAAATAACCAGATGATGTAGCCTGTTGTAATATAGAGGGCACCATGGGCAAAATTCGGTAGCCTGCTTATACTGTAAACAAGGGTAAAACCCAGCGAAATAAGAGCCAGTGTAACACTGTTTATAATTCCATATATGAGGATTTCCACTTTACCCCCCTTCCTTTTCTTTTACTTCATCCAGGGTGGAAGCATAATCTTTCCTTCGGCAACCTTGGGCGGGAATATCTGAACCCTTTTGCCTGCCTGCCACTGGAAAATACATGTAACAGCACCTTCCTTAGGATCAAAAGACGGGATGATCTGATGGGATTTATCGAACCTCATCCTGCCATAAACACCCATTAAATCCTGTGTTTCAAGGGCCGCTATGACCTTATCGGGGTCTATGCTACCGGCCTTTTCTATTGCATCCTTTAATTGATATACTGCCATGTAGCTCGATGATGTGCCGTAACCTTCAGGTTCGATACCCCATCTCTTTTTATATGCCTCTACAAACTTCATGGTCCAAGGTGTTATCTTTGCAGGGGCATTTCCACCATTGCACACATTTACTATAAGATATTCACCTTTTCCGCCTGTTGCCTTCCAGAATCCAGGCTGCTCAGCAGCACAGACAAATCCAAGAGGTATTGCCTTAATCTTCATATCACTCCATTGCTTGAGCAATACTGCACTCTCAGGCATATCCATCCAGATGAAAAGTATCTCAGCGCCTTTATTTTTAGCCTCTGTAAGGCCAAGGGAATAGTCTGTATTTCCTGTGGGGTAAATCCTGTCTCTTATACACATCTCCGAGCCCACGAGA
>JAOAFK010000055.1 GCA_026416315.1 Syntrophorhabdaceae bacterium
AGATGTGTATAAGAGACAGGGCCCTAAGCAGTGCGGGCATCATCTTCGGGATGTTCTGCAGGGGCGAATAGTGCTCTTTTTCTGCCCTCTTTATCTCTTCCCATCTTTTTTCAATGGGGCTGTCGGGATTACCTTCTAAGAACACATGGGGATGTCGATTATACATCTTTTTGTATGTAAAATTTAAGACATCTTTTATGTCAAAGATATTTTTTTCGCTGCAGATCCGGGAAATAAATATGATATGAAACATCAAATCCCCTAATTCTTCTTTAATATGACTGTAATCCTCTCTCTCTATAGCATCGATTAATTCATATACCTCTTCTATAAGAAAGGTTTTAAATGAATGAATGGTCTGTTTTTTATCCCACTTACAACCTTTTTCACCTCTTAAGGCTGCCATGAGTTCTACAAGTTTTGAAAATTCCTCCATATTATATTATCCCCTTCTCTATGACATTTAATACAATATCCACTGTTTTTTCCATGTATTCCCTGTGCATATGGATAATTTCCTTACCTTTTTTACCTATTTCATCTGCTTCATCAGGCTGATTTAGAAGATATTTTATGTTTCTGTATAACTCATCTCTGTCTTTCACCATTATACCTGCCTTTTTTTCTATTATTAATTCTGCTATTTCTTTGAAATTTTCCATATAAGGACCGAAAAGGACAGGTGTTTCAAAAAATAAGGGTTCAAGGATGTTCTGGCCTCCATACGGTGCAAGACTGCCCCCCACAAAGGCGACCTTACTTTTCTGATATATATTTAGAAGATCACCCACTGTATCCACAACCACCATCTCAGCATCTTCTCTTATGAGAGAATTTTTCTCATTTTTTATTGTAGAGTACCTTACAGTTTTATATTCTTTTTTTAACTCTTCTTCTATGATAGATGACAGGTGAAGCTCCCTCGGTGCGACAAAGATTCTAATATCAGGTATATCCTCGTTTAGTTTTTTTATAACATAAAATACAGCATCAAGTTCTTTTTCTTTCACACTACCAAAGGTTACCATATGCTCTTTTGATGAAGGAGGCCCAGAGGGTATTTCCCTGTAATATTTTATATTTCCCGTTGTTATTGTCCTTTCAGGGTTTGCACCTATTGATATATATCTATTTCTATGCTCCTCTGATTGTGTAATGATGATGTCAATATCAGATAACACGTGTTTTAGAAAAAAAGATAATCTTTTATAGTTTGGATAAGACTTATCCGATATCCTTCCGTTTAAAATAATTACAGGTATATTGGATTTTTTAGCGGTCCAGATGAGATTTGGCCAGATCTCTGTTTCAATGATTAAAAGTGCCTTAAATGTTGAGCCATCTATAAAATTTTTTATGACGCACTGTATGTCAACAGGAAGGGAATACGCATGGATACCCCCTAATCTTTTTAAAAGAAGGTCTTTTGTATAATATGTGTTTGTCGTGATAATAAAACCGTCACTTAGCCTTTTTTGTTCTCTTATAAATTTTATAAGAGATTCTGCTATGGCTGCCTCACCTATGGAGGCAGCATGAATCCATATGCCATCCTTAACTGGATGATGTTTTGTTGAATGAAATAGCCTTTCATAAAGATTTTTTCTGAGCTTTTTCTTAAAAAAAGAAAAGAGGATAAAAAAGGGAAGAGATAAAAATGCAAGGATATTATATGTTATTTTCCACATGCAATTCTATCTGCCTCCTCTGTGAGTTCAATAAGCACCTTTTCAAGATAAAGCCTCATCTTTTCTATTTCACCCTCATCTTTTACATGATGGACGTATATGGGTTCTCCCCAGAGAAATACTATCCTGTTAAACGGTGTCGGCAGGATAAATCTATCCCAGGAATTAAAGGTTTTTTTTTACATGCACTGTATGTTACGGGCAGAATAGGGGTCTTTGTTATTCTTGCGAGTTCTATAATGCCTTGTTTTACCTTAAATCTCGGTCCCTTTGGCCCATCGGGAGTTATGGCAACATCGAAGCCATCTTTAAGGGATGAGATGATTTCCCTTACTGATGAAACACTTTTCTTTCTGAATGAACCCCTTATTGACTCAAGTCCAAAGAATTTTATCACCCTTGCTATGAATTCACCGTCTCTGTGTCTGCTGATAAGCACCTTCCCTGTTTTTCTCAATCTCGCAAAGGGCATCATAAGAAGCCTTCCATGCCAGAAACACACGATAAAATTCTGACCTTTTTCAAGGTTGTCATTTAGGTTGTGCCTGTTTATATGTTCTATCCTTGATGTTATCTGGATAAATTTTATTATCAGAAATATTATGGGCGGTAGAACATTCAAAAGTAAGAAATATTTTATTTCTTTAAACATTTTTTGCACGCCTGCCCATTTTTATAATCTTTTTATCCGGTTCTTTAAAGAATTGCAGTTGATAAAGTCTTTTATAAGGACCATCTATATTTATAAGTTCATTATGGGTGCCTTCCTGAACAATCGTTCCTTTTTCAAGGACAATAATTCTTTGGGCATTCATGACTGTGGACAATCTATGGGCTATGATGATGGTTGTTCTGCCTTTCATAAGATTTTCAAGGGCATTTTGAACCTCTACCTCTGACTGGGCATCAAGGGAGCTTGTTGCCTCATCAAGAATCAAGATAGGTGCATCCTTATAAAATGCCCTTGCAATGGCAATCCTCTGTTTTTGCCCACCAGATAGTTTCAGACCCTTCTCACCTATTACCGTGTCGTATTGTTTTGATAAGTTCATGATAAAATCATGGGCATTTGCCAGTTTTGCGGCATCTATGACCTTATCCATGTCAATATCCTGGCCGAAGGTGATATTGTTTTTAATGGTATCATTGAAGAGGATTACATCCTGTGTTACAAGGGCAATATTTTTTCTTAAGGATATAAGTGATAGTTCTCTTATATCAATACCGTCTATCTCTATGGATCCTTCCGTAACATCATAAAAACGGGGGATAAGGTTTACAAGGGTTGTCTTTCCTACACCACTTTCGCCTACTATGGCAAGGACTTCATTTTTATTTATAAATAAATTAATGTTCTTGAGGATCATCCTGTCTTCATATCTAAAAAATACATTTTTGAAGTTAATATTTCCTTCCACCTTTTCTAAACAAATGGCATTTTCCTTTTCTAATACATCAGGTTTTTTATCAATTATTTCAAATACCCTCACACTTGCAGCAAGACCCTGCTGTATGTTGTGGTTTTCCTTATTGAGTCTTTTTATGGGTTCGTAAAGCATGAGCAAGGCTGCTGTAAAGGAGAAAAAATTACCTGGTGTGGAATTACCGGATATGACCTCTTTTCCGCCATACCAGATGACTACGGCTATGGCAATACCACCTAATGCCTCCATGATGGGGGAAGACAGAGCTCTTACTTTATATCGTTTCAGTATTGTTTTGAACAAAGTCTCGTTTTCTATGTCAAATCTTTTTGACTCATAATCCTCCATGCAGAAGGCCTTTACAATCCTCTGGCCGGTTATATTTTCATGGAGAAAATTCGTCAACCTTGCAATGGATTTTTGGGTGTTTGTGCTGATTTTTCTTAATTTCTTTCCAAAGGACACGATGGGATATATGGCAAAGGGGAGGACGCAGAAGGCAATAATTGCAAGGACCCAGTCCCTGTAAAATACAACAAATATAAGGCCTATTATGGTGAACGCATCTTTAAGAATCGCTGTGAATGTATCCGATACGGCACTCTGGATGAGGTTTACGTCATTTATAATTCTCGATATATTTGAACCGGTTGGTGTCTTATCAAAAAATGAAAGGGATTGCCTCTGAAGGGAATTAAACACAAGGGCCCTTATGTCTGTCACCACCTTCTGACCCACATACCCCATAAGATATGTCTGGAGATAATCGAATATACCTTTCAAAAGATATAGAAGTATAATTCCACCAGGTATGAGATATAGCATGGTTGCATTTTTTTCAAAAAATATTTTATCGAGTACAGGCTTCACAATGAATGCCGTAAGCCCATTAGTTGCTGCCACGAGGGACATAAACAACATGGCAAGGGCAAGTTTAATCCAGTATGGTTTTAAAAATTTAAGGAGCCTGAAATAAAGTTCCATATCTTTTATCTAAAAAATCTATTATTTCACTCGCTGCGATATCATAGGTAGCTGAAGTTCCTAATAGGGTCTTTAACATTTCCACATCCTTTTTTATACCATCCCTACCAAAATTTAACATATCCATCACCTTTTCTGCAATTATTTCAGGATTAAGTTGCTGTATAATCTCGGGAAATAGTTCTTTTTCCAAGATTATGTTTGGAAGGCTTATAAATTTTACATCCACAAGAAGCCTTGCTAAAAGATAAGAAAAGGTAGAGATTTTATAGATAACAACTGATGGCGTGCCCAATATGGCTGCCTCAAGGGTTGCGCTGCCCGAAGCTATTATGGCGGCATCACAGTGGTATAGGGCGTCATAATTTAGTCCCTTAAGGGGTATAATACTATCTTCTTTTTTTATAAAATTCTTTATAAGGTCATCATGAATGTTATCCGCAATGGGCAATACAGCATAAAAGACCCCGAGTCTTTTTTTTAAAAGCTTTATGGATTCAATAATTGCGGGCATGTGTCTTTTTATCTCGTTTTCTCTGCTTCCTGGCATGATTGTTATGATTTTTTTACCATCCGTTGCATCTATTCTTTTTAAAAATTCATCTCTTCCAAATTTTGGCCTTACAGTGTCCATAAAAGGATGACCTGCAAATTTTGCCTCTATCCCATGGGATTGGTAGAATTTTTTTTCAAAGGGCAGAATAGATATAACAAGGTCAACATACTTTTTCATGGCTTTAATTCGTGATTTATGCCATGCCCAAACCTGTGGAGGTATAAAATAGACAATAGGTATACCTATACCCTTGGCATATTTTGCAATCCTTAGATTAAATCCTGGAAAATCAATAAGGATTACAAGGATTGGCCTTATTTCTTTTATGTGTTTTTTTATTTTTTTCAAAGCAATGATTATGGGAAGGGCTTTTTTAAACAACTCGCTTATGCCCATTAATGAGATCTCTTTATAATTGTAGACTAAATTTATATTGTTTTGTCGGAATTTTTCACCTCCCATGCCACTAAAGGTGAAATGACATTTTTTTCTTATACTTTTTATGAGGTTTGTTCCGTGTATTTCACCTGAAAGCTCACCTGTTAGAATTACTATGTGTTTGTTTATATTTTTTTGAATACTATCTTTCAATGGATGTTCTTATTAATTCCGCGATTCTAATGGCCTTGAAACCATCTGAGACTTTCACCGTAGGGCTTATTCTTTTAGATATGGCATTAACAAACTCTTTTAGCTCTTCTTTAACAGAATCTATCTTACCTGTTTTATATTCAATGGTTTCCAGTTCGTTTTTATGGTTTTTTTTAATTATAGTAACATGACCGTTTAAAAGGTCTGTATATATGGTTCTTTCCCTTTCGAATACATTAAACACCCTTTCTTTCTTTGATGACACCCTGTTTGCATGGAGTATACCCTTGCAACCATTTCTAAATTCTATTATTGCAGTTGCAATGTCTAAACTTTTATTTAAAACCTTTAATCCGAAGGATGTTACTCTGCATTCATGATCCTCTTTTATTATGGATAGCATGAGGTCAATATCATGGATCATGAGGTCAAACACCACATCTATATCTGTAGAACGCCCTGTATAAGGGCCTTCTCTTCTTGCCTCTATAATTAGAGGTTCATTTATATAGGCGATGGCATTTTTAAATGCGGGATTAAATCTTTCAAGATGCCCCACCTGGAGAGTTGTACCCTTTTTTTCTGCTAATTTTGCAACGGATATGGCATCTTTTATATTATTCGTCATGGGTTTTTCGATAAAGACATGGACACCCCTTTCAATAAAAAATGTGGCTATTTCATAGTGTGTATCTGAGGGTGTTGAGATGATTACCCCTTGAATATCATTACAGATTTTAAAAGTGTCCCTGTAATCGCAGATAAATGGTATATTGCAACTATTTAGAATTTCGTGCCCCTTTTTCTTATCAATATCTACCACAGCAGATACTTTTACATCTTCCATATTCAAGAGCTTTTCAAGGTGGATCCTGCCCATATATCCCAGACCTATGAGGCAGATATTTACCTGCATATACCCCTCTTGGAAGAACTTATGAATCTTACAAGTTCTTCAATATGTGGGCCACCGATCTGTTCCTGTATTATATTAAGGGATGTGCTCAAAGGTAATGATGACCTGAAAAGTATCCTGTAAGCCTTTTTTAATGAAGCGATTTCCTCCCTTGTAAAATTATGTCTTTCAAGTCCCACAACATTCAGTCCGTATAATTTTGCCCTGCTGCCCGCAGCTATCATAAAAGGGGGAACATCCTTAGGAACGCCTGTGATGCCACTTATAAATGCATATTTGCCAATTCTACAAAACTGATGAACTGCACATAAACCTGCAAAGATTGCAAAGTCATCTACCTCAACATGACCGGCAAGGGTGGCACAGTTTGCCATAATAACATTGTTTCCCACCTTACAGTCATGGGCAATGTGGACATAGGCCATTAGAAAGTTATTATCCCCTACTTTTGTGATGCCTCCGCCATGAATGGTCCCTTTATTTATGGTCACGTATTCTTTTATGATATTATTATTTCCTATGACAAGGAGGGTGTCTTCTTCTCTGTAACTTACATCCTGAGGCGGACCACCTAAAGATGCAAAGGGGCTTATGATGCAGTTTTCCCCTATCGTGGTATTTCCCTGGATCACCACATGGCCTAATAATTTTGTACCTTTACCAATCCTGACCTTATCGTAGATAATA
>JAOAFK010000079.1 GCA_026416315.1 Syntrophorhabdaceae bacterium
CCATTGGCGCTCACAATCATTTCATTGAAAGAAAGATATCCCATGATCTCTCTTAAAAGAATAATGCCCTGAAGGATTATATCCTCCCTTCCGGCCTCAAGTCCGGGTATGCGTTCTTTTTCAGAAACCTTAAGGGGTATCATGGCCTCAATAATACGATCTATCTCGTCAATGGTTATTTTAAAGCCGTGGATTAGCGCTTTTATGTATTCCTTTAAACCCATTTTTATACCCGCCACATTTGTTATTGTGCCGCCCGTTCCCACAAAAGTGCAGTTTTTCCCCGTAAATGGTAGATTTAAATTTTCTATTATGAATCTTTTCATGCGATGGATCTCTGATTTTAAGACCGGATCGTGGGCGATAAACATCTCTGTGAGTTTAACGGAGCCAATGGGAATGGATACAAAATCAATAAAATTGGATTTATCTGCCTTTATAATTTCAGTGCTGCCACCGCCTATATCCACAATGATACAATCATCAGGATTTATTTTAGGGTCATATAAAATGGATAGGTATGTGTAATATGCCTCTTCTTTTTCTGTAATAACCCTTACTTTCAAATCAAGGTCATCTTTAACCTTTTTTAAAAAGAGACCGCTATTTTTTGCCTCCCTTAAGGCGCTCGTTCCAACACATAGAATTTCAGCACCTCCCTGTTTTTTAGCAATATTCATATATTGTTGAAGAACAGATATTGTTCTTTCCATGGCATGTTCTTGGAGAAAACCTGTTTCTTTCAAGCCTTCACCGAGCCTTGTAATGATAGAAACATCCATGATTTCGTTTATGGTTTTATTGTGTTCCACTGATGCTATGAGCATAAGCACCGTATTAGTTCCAATATCAATAGATGCGTATTTCATTGACATCTCTCTCTGGAAGCAATATTATAGCCTATATCAACCATGAGGTAAAATTATAATGGATATCGGTGGTTTTGTTGCATTCACCGGAGGATTACTTTCTTTTTTCAGCCCATGTGTACTGCCCCTTGTGCCATCTTATCTTATTTTCATCAGCGGCATAACATATGAGGATTATATAAAATCCAACCAAAAAAAATACAGAAAAACTGTGCTTGTCCATGCAATGTCTTTTATTTTAGGATTCTCATTCATTTTTGTTTCTTTAGGTATTGCCTCATCTTTAATTGGAAAGTTTTTTGCTCAATATCAGGATTATATTGTAAAATCAGGGGGTGTGATACTTGTTTTTTTAGGATTATTCTATCTCGATATAATTAAGATTCCTTTTCTAAACAAACAGAAGGTATTTCAACTGAATAAGAAACCTGTTGGAGTATTCGGTTCTTTTTTAATTGGTATCACCTTTTCTTTTGGCTGGACACCCTGTGTGGGTCCTGCTCTGTCTTCCATTTTGATGCTTGTATGGACATCGGATAAGATATTGCAGGGTGTTTATCTTTTAAGCCTATATTCTTTAGGTATGGCAATCCCCTTTATTATTTGTGCCCTTATCCTTGACAGGATATTTGAGTTTATAAAGAGATATAACTTTATTGCAAGATATACACCGAAAATATTAGGTGTACTTTTAATTGTTATTGGTATGCTTCTTATAACTTCCATTTTTACAAGGATTAGTTTTATACTGGGCGAGGCATTTTAAGTAATTTGCCCCCGGCATGACTCGAACATGCGGCACATGGATTAGGAATCCATTGCTCTATCCGCCTGAGCTACGGGGGCTAAAGTAAGCTCAATTATAACACAAAATAATGGAATTTTTGAAGTTATTTATAAAAGATTTAGTTTTTATTTATTTCTTTTCTTTTCTTTTTCTCTTTATACATGAGGTCATCCGCTGATGACATGAGTGTATCAAGATTTACTGGAAATTTGGGATTATAAACAGATATTCCTATACTGAATGAAATATTATATTTCCTGTCTTTTTTAGTATTATATGCATTTATTGTGTTATTCAATCTTTTTAAAAGTATATCTTTAGTTTCCTCTGTTGTATCTAAGGCAAGGGCAGCAAACTCATCCCCACCTATTCTGCCAATTATATCTGATTCCCTGAAAACATCTTTTAAAATAGAAGCAGTCTCAATAAGGGCCATATCACCTGCCTGATGTCCCAGTGAGTCATTTATCTCTTTCATTTGGTCAAGGTCTATAAAGAAAAGGGTCATACCCTTTTTGTTTCTCTCTGCTATCTTCATCTGCTTTTGGGCCAACATCATAAAGCCTCTCCTATTATAGAGCCCTGTTAATTCATCAGTAAGGCTTAAAGTTTCTAATTTCTTTTCAATCTGTTTTTGTTCAGTAATATCATAACAGGTAATTATTTGCTCTCCTGTTTCAAGCTGAATAGAAATAAAATTTATAATTTTTTCTTTTCCGTCTTTAGCTTTCACAGTAAAAATTCTCGGTGTACTCTGGCTCTCTAATGCAGATTTTAAATCATCTAACCATAATTTGATTGCCAATTCTCTTTCATCTGGATCAGGAAAGGCTTTTATAAACCAGTTTTTTAGATTTGAAACATCTTTTATGCTGTAACCGAATAACTCTTTAAATTTTGGATTAGTGTATTGAAGGTTTCCATTTTTATCTACGAGGATTAAACCAAAAGGGGCGCTCTCAACAAGGTTTAAAAATCTCTTTCTTTCATTAGATAGTGCTTCTTCGATCTCTTTTCTTTCTGTTATATCCTGGGCAGTTCCAAATAATCTAATAACATTACCTTTATCATCTTTTGTAACATTCCCAATTGCATTTACCCACCTTATATTTTTATCAGGCCTTATAACCCTGAATTCCATTTCGTAAGGTATACCCTCTTTAATAGCCCTTTGAATTGTTTCATAATATTTATCCCAGTCCTGTGGATGGACAAAATCTTTTTGTTTTTCGAGAGGTAATTCTCCCTCTAATGGGTTTATCCCTAAAATTTTAAATATCTCATCTGACCATTTTCGCGTTCCTGTCTTAATATCAAAGACCCAGTGACCTATTTTTGCAATAGAATGCGCCTCTTTAAGAAGGGCCTCATTATCTTTTAAATCCTTCAAGAGAAAACTATAAGGCCTTGCAACGCCTGTCTGGAAAATAGCCTTGTAAATTAGATAGAAAGATATAAATTTGAAATAATGACCTATCATGTTTGATAGGTCATAAACACCTATATAGAATGTAAAGGCAAGTTCTGATAATATGGTGAAAATAATAGACCACAGAATATACTTTAGGACTAAATTTTCAAATTTATTTCTGAATTTCAAAAGCATAATTATTGAAATAAACAGTATGATAGAAATGATGTATTCATTTACTATTTTAAACAGGGTGAGGCCTCTTCCTTCAATATAACAGTCTGGAAAAATATTTAAAAAAACGGATGACAATAAAACGGATGTAACAAAAAAGTAGGTTATAAACAATACATGGGGATTTAACCTTTTTTTAAAAAAAATTGGCGCCACAAGAAGGGAAAGGCTTTCCATATACCGTGCTGAAATCCATAACTGTGTTGGAAGATTGCTATCGTACCCTTTAAAAATATTCATCCCCTTATAGGCAAGGGTATGAACAAAATCAATACCACCTATGAAAAGATAGGCAATACCGAGAAACAATAGATAATTGTTATTGATTATACTCTTTGTATTCCAGGCAAGAAGAAAGATTCCACAGGCAATAACAATGGAAAAGACTTCCACTATGGTATGAAAGAGAAGATAGCTTTTTAAGCTCGTTAAATATAGACAAAAAAGGAGAAAAACATACATAAATATGATAAAAAATATTTTAATAGTGTGATTTTGATTTAAAAATAAGAGGTTGAGCCCCATCTTTATATCCCTATTAACCTCTTTGCATTATGGTATAAAATCTTTTCTTTTGCTGAATCTGAAATGGGAAGCGCAAGAACCTTTTCTATAAGAGGCTTGATATGTGGAACACCTGGCCAGTCACTGCCGAATAAGAACCTGTCCTGATATGTCTCTAACTGTGGAAAATACTCGGGAAGATGGCGTGTGGGAATACCTGCAATTCCTACATGGATATTTTTATGTCTTGTTAAAAGCCATGAGACTATATCATACCAGAAGGGCCTTCCTCCGTGCTCAAGGATAATGTTTAAATCTGGAAATGCATCGGCTATTTCATCAAAATAAATAGGGTCTGCATACTTTACAAGGGAACCCTTGAAGATAGATATACCTGTATGAAACATCACCGGTATGTTCTTTGACTGGAGATATTCATAAAATGGGAAGAACCTCTCTTCATTGGGATAAAAATGGGCATAGCTGGGAAGCATCTTAAAACCCTTGACCCCTAATGTCTCGTGGGCATATCGGGCCTGTTCAAGGATGTCTCTACCATCATATAGACATATGGAGCCAAAAGGTATCAAATCCTTATGGTTTTTACAAAATTCACTGACATATTCATTTGTCACTACACCTGTGGCTTTGGGTGCATATTCTGCAAGAATCACACCTTTTTTTACACCCTGGCTGTTAAGATATAAAAGTATCCTTTCCGGGTCTGTCTTATCACAGAAATGTTCATAAAAATAGGGATTATTTTTACAGAAAAAATCAATAACCCACGGTGTCCAGTTTTCCTTTGTTCCTATGTGTAGATGTATATCTATTACATCCATGATACTATAATTATCAAAATGTCAAATCCAGTAAGCCAAAGTTAACAAAACGGTCTTTATATGTCAACAGCGAAGTCTTTTTTGCTAATTATTCTAAACCTTTCAATTTTGTTCTTTTCTTCATAATTCCTTAAGTCAAGGACGATTACAGTTTTGTTATCTGTGCTGCCTAATTCAGTAGCAGTTCTCAGGATTATATCCGCCGCCTTCTGTGCATCACCTGTGTATCTTACAATATCAATTACTTTCTGGGCCGAAAGAACATCCCAGATACCGTCACAGGCAACGACAACAAAATCATTTTCTTTACTAAGGATACCACTCACAACAAAAGGTTCCGCAATTACATACGGTTTTAGATCGGTATCTCCAATGGCACGGCTAATCGCAAGCTCGCCCTGAACCCTCAATACACCAAATCTAATCACATATCCACCTGCTGCCTCAATGCGGGACTTTTCTCTTGGTAGGTCTGGTTTATGGTCTTCCGTTAAAATAACGCATCCTTCCTCGGTACCCATCACTATTCTTGAATCACCAATATTGGCACTAAAAAACCTGTCCTTTAAAATATAAAAATTTGCAACAGTAGTACCTGCCATGATTCCTTTATTGACAATAAACTCATCTACCTTAAGACACGCCTCTCTGATAAAATTAGGGAATTTAACA
>JAOAFK010000081.1 GCA_026416315.1 Syntrophorhabdaceae bacterium
AAGGCAACACTTTTTTCTTTGAGAAATATGTGCAAAGGAAGAATCATTGTGGCATTCCAACCCCATAGGTTTACAAGGACAAAGGCCCTTATGGATGAATTTGTCACATCCTTTAATGAGGCAGATGTACTGATCCTCACAGAAATATACCCGGCATCAGAAGAACCCATTGAAGGGGTCACAGGGGCGATCCTTGCAGAAAAGATTAAGACAAGTGGTCATAAATCCGTTATATACTGCCAAACAAAGGAAGAGGTTGCGGAAAAGATAATGGAGATTTCAACTGACGGTGATACGGTTCTCGTCTTGGGAGCCGGCGATATAAATAAAATATGTGAGACATTAAAAGAGAGATGGACTGGACAGGTATAAGAGGTGAGGTTTTTCATAACGTATCCATGAGAAGGTACACCTCCATGAAGGTGGGAGGACATGCGAGATTTATGGTATATCCTGCAGATGAGGAAGATTTAGCACATATTGTGAGGCGCCTTGAAACTCACGGGATTAGCTACAGATTTTTAGGTAACGGCACAAATGTCATTGTAAATGACGGCTTAATTGATGAGGCCATAATCAGGATTACAAAAATAAATATGTTGAGAAAGAAAAAAGTAAATGACACATGGGCTGTTAAGGTATCTGGTGGTATAACGCTAAATCGACTTATTAAGTATTGTGCAGAGATGGGGCTATCGGGACTTGAAAGACTCTACTGGATACCTGGTACAGTTGGTGGAGGCATAAAAATGAATTGTGGCAGTTTTAGTTCCACCATTTCAGATTGTCTTGAATATGTGGAAATCCTCAGAAATAATCATGGTCTTTTAAGGATTGAAAAAAAAGACCTGTCCTTTGGATACAGACAATCATCCATAGGCAGAACAGAATGTGTTTTATTTGCACAGTTTGCACTTCAGAGAAAGGACAGGGAAGAGATCTTGAAAGAAATGGAATATGTGTCCATGGAGAGAAAAAAAAGACACCCCATGGAATATCCTTCATCGGGTTCCATATTTAAATCTGTGGGTAATGAGCCTGCATGGAAGTTCATTGAAAAGGCAGGCCTTAAGGGTTTGCGGATAGGTGGTGCATGCATATCTGAAAAACACGGAAATTTTATAGTGAATCTCGGAGATGCCAAAGCAAAGGATATAAAGGCCCTTATAGAGAAGGTAAAGAAAGAGGTATTCGAGTTATTCGGCGTCAACCTTGTGGAAGAGGTTGAGCTCTGGGGTTTTGAAGAAGAAAGGAAAAACCTGTGATGGATTTAGAGAACATGAAAGAGAACATGAAAATGAAAAAGATCGGTGTTCTTATGGGAGGAAGATCTTCTGAGAGAGAAATATCCCTAAGAAGTGGCAGGGCCGTCCTCGAAAGCTTATTAAGGCAAGGATACAGGGCAACTGCAATTGATGTAGATGAAAATTTTATAGAAATATTAAAAAAGGAATCCATAGATGTGGCATTTATTGTCCTTCATGGACGATGGGGTGAAGACGGAACGGTTCAGGGTTTCCTTGAGATCTTAAAAATCCCATATACAGGCTCAGGTGTCCTTGGTTCTGTCCTTGCAATGGATAAGGCCATGATGAAATACATCCTTTCAGCTGCGAATATACCGACTCCACCATATAAAATATTCAAAATGGAGAAAAATATAAGGTTTCCAATACCATTTGTCATAAAACCTGCAAATGAAGGCTCAACGATAGGTGTATCCATTGTGAAGAAAAAAGAACAGATAAAAGAGGCGGTTCAGTTTGCATATAAATACGATAAAAAGGTGATTGTGGAAAAATATATAAAGGGTCAGGAAATCACCGTGGGTATCATAGATGATATGATGCTGCCCATAGTTGAGGTAAGACCTAAAAAAGGATTTTACGATTATGAATCTAAGTATACCACAGGGATGACAGAATATATTGTCCCTGCCGAAATCACTAAATCCATTGAGAAAAAGGCATACAGGATAGCAAGAAAGGTATACGAGCTTTTTGAGCTTTCAGGTTGTGCAAGGATAGATATGCTTGTAGATGATAATATTCCCCATGTGATTGACATCAACACTTCACCTGGCATGACTGAGACATCTTTAGTTCCAAAGGCATGGGGTTATCTTGGCAAAACATTTGATGAACTCATTGAAAAAATCCTTTCAGGGGCATCATTGAAGATATGAAGAGAATTTTATATATCCTATTTTTAGCACCACTATGTCTCTTATCTTTTTTAACAATGGTGTATCTCTCTACCAATAAAGGCCCTCTTTTTATGATTAAGGATATAAAGATTAAGGGGATAAAACAATTAGAGGAGGGTGAGGTCATAAAAAGGATCTCCCCTTTTATAAAGGAAACCATATTTAGCTTAGATGCACAAAGGATAAAAGAATCAATAACAGCACATCCTTTTGTAAGGGATGTCAGTGTAAAGACTGTTTTCCCTTTTTCAGTTGTCATTGAGGTAAAAGAAAAGAAACCATCTGCATTGTGGATAGATGAGAAGGGAAATGTAATGGTAATAGATGAAAACGGCGAGCCCTTTAGGATCCTTGGAGAAGGGATGGCAAAGGATATGTTTGTCATAAATACAAAGGAAAAGACAGATATGAAATGGATATTTGAAGAAATAAACAGGTGGATTAAGGATGGTATCATAAAAAAAGAGCAGATTTCTGAAATAGTGTTTGCCGGAGGCAATATGACCCTGTATTTTGCCCAGGATGGTATTGAGGTGATTCTCGGAAAAGAAGACCAGAAAAAGAGGTTAAAAAGGGCACTTATGGTTCTGGAAGATGCAAAGAAAAGGGGACTTTTAATAAGATGCATTGATGCAAGATTTGAGAAAGGCGCCATCATTCAGGAAAGGCAGGTATAACACTATGACAAAAAGTGATGAACTCATTGTAGGACTTGATATAGGCACAACAAAGATATGTGTCGTGGTAGCAAAGGTAGTGGAAGGAAAGGTAAGTATCATTGGTATAGGATCACATCAATCCACGGGTTTGAGAAAAGGCGTTGTGGTAAATATGGATAGTACTGTTAATTCCATAAAAAAAGCCGTTGAAGAGGCCGAGCTCATGGCAGGAGTAAAGATAGAAAGATGTATTGCTGGCATTTCCGGTGACCATATAAAGAGTTTCAACAGCAATGGTGTCGTTGCCATTAAAGACAGAGAGGTGAAACCTGATGATGTGGCAAGGGCAATTGATGCTGCTAAGGCAGTGGCAATACCAGCTGACAGGCAGATTTTACATGTGATTCCCCAAGAATTCATCATTGATGACCAGGATGGTATAAGAGACCCTATCGGTATCTCAGGTGTAAGGCTCGAAGTAAAGGTTCATATAGTTACTGGAAGGATCTCTTCTGCCCAGAATATAATAAAATGTTGCAGGCTTGCAGGGCTTACGGTAGATGATATTGTTTTGAGTCAGCTTGCTTCAGCAGAGGCAACCCTTTCTCCAGAAGAAAAAGAGATAGGTGCTGCCATAGTAGACATTGGTGGAGGAACAAGTGATATTGCTGTATTTGCCAATGGAAGCATAAAATACACCTCTGTTATTCCCTTTGGCGGAAATAACATAACAAATGACATTGCCATAGGTCTTAAGACACCCATCGAAGAGGCGGAAAAGATAAAGAAAAAATATGGATGTGCTTTTGCGGACCTTGTGGGAGACAATGAGACCATTGATGTGCCCAGTGTAGGTGGCAGAAAACCGAGGACCATAAAGAGGAAAACCCTTGCGGATATTATAGAGCCGAGGGTGGAAGAGATCTGCATGATAATCTATGAGGAAATTAAAAAATCAGGCGTTGAGAAACTTCTTGCCTCAGGGGTAATACTTACTGGAGGTTGTGCAAATTTAAGCGGTATGGTGGAGATATCAGAGAATATTTTTAATATGCAAACAAGGATAGGCTTTCCCATGGGTGTTACAGGTCTTGTGGATGTGGTGAACAATCCCATTTACGCCACTGGTGTTGGGCTTATAGTGTATGGATTTAAAAATCAAGGTATAAGAAAACCAAAATTTGATAAAGGCAGAACCATTAAAAAAGTTTACAGTAGTGCCAACATAATTAGCAAGATGAAAGAATGGTTTAAAGAAATTTTTTAAGGAGGTAAAAAGGATGCCAAACACATTTTACATGGATGAAAGCAGCGGTTTTTCAGCAAAATTAAAGGTCATCGGTGTTGGAGGAGGTGGGTGCAATGCCATAAACAACATGGTGGATGCGAATGTCAAAGGTGTGGAATTCATTGCCGTCAATACCGATATAAAATCCCTCAATATGTGTAAGGCACCGATTAAGATACAGATAGG
>JAOAFK010000134.1 GCA_026416315.1 Syntrophorhabdaceae bacterium
TCCGTGGTTTAATACAGGAGACCAGTTCATCCAGGACGAAGAGGGGTTCTATTACTATCAGGGAAGGGCAGATGATATGTTAAAGGTTAGCGGTCAGTGGACATCTCCCATTGAAATAGAGAATGTTATTATGCTTCATCCTGCAGTGAGTGAATGCGGTGTTGTGGGTACACCAACAGAAGAAGGGCTCATAAGGGTCAAAGCATTTATTGTTCTGAATAAAGGATATGAGCCAACACCCGAGCTTGAAAAAGAAATTGTTGAATTTGTAAAAAGTAAAATCGCCCATTTTAAAGTGCCGAGATGGATTCATTTTGTAAATGAACTGCCAAGGACAACCACAGGAAAATTGATACGTTATAAACTCCGAACCGAAAAATAAAGAGCCTTTTACTATTCAATAAAATTAATAAAAAATGGTCAGGAGATTTACAAGGTAAAACATGACTACCCTTATTCGTTTATTGACTTCATCAGTCTTTTATGTTTAAGTAATAAACTTAAAAATTGTTGTGAATACGAACCCGAGGTGATATCATGAAGAGAACATACCAACCTCATAATAAAAGAAGAAAGAGAACACATGGTTTTCTTGTTAGGATGAGAACTGCATCAGGAAGAGAGGTAATAAGAAGAAGACGGGCAAAGGGTAGAAAACAACTAACTGTTTAAATTGAATATAGATGGATTATACGTTAAAAAAGGAGGAAAGACTTCAAAGGGGTTGTTTTAAAAACAGAAGATGGTTTAAGTCCTCAGAAACAGAGCATTTTATACTATTTGAGGATAAAAACGGTAATGAAATTAAAAGAATTGGAATTGTGGTAAAAAAAAAATAGGCAGAGCAGTTGTGAGAAACAGGATGAGAAGAATGGTTAAAGAATTTTATAGATTGAACAAACACCTTTTTTTAGAAAATGCTGACCATCTGATAAAAATTAAAAAGATACCCCAGAATCTGATATGGAAAGAAATAGCATCGGAACTAAAAACTTTGTTAGAACAGAAAAAAGGTTATTAAAAAAAATAGTTATTTTATTTATAGACCTTTATAGCGTATATATATCACCATTCGTTCCTACTCAATGCAGGTATCATCCCACCTGCTCTGCCTATATGAAGGAATCCATAGAAAAAAAGGGGTTGATTAAAGGCTTATTTAACGGTTTAAAAAGACTCTTGAGATGTAACCCATTTTTTTCAGGTGGATACGACCCTGTCAAATAAAAAGAGGTAAACATGGAAAAAAGGACATTAATTGCATTAATATTAACAGCCATTATCATTTTCTTTTTTCAGATGTATTTTACACCTAAAGAACCACCCAAATCCCCTACCACACCCACAACACAACCTGATAAACCTGTTCAGGAAGAAAGATTAAAAACTGAAAAACAAATCCAGAAGGCCTCGCAGGATAAGAAAAAACACACCATTGAGATTATGCCGCCAAAGGATATAAAAATAGAAACCCCACTGTTTAATATCACCATGATGGACCTTGGAGCTGGAATAAAAAGCGTTCAACTGAAAAAGTATAAGGAAACTGTCAAGGATGCAAAACCAAAAGAATTAATCGAAGATATAAAGCCTTATACATATATACCAAAAGTAACCATTTCTACAGCAGATGTTATAATTGATGATAATATAAATTACAAATACGACAAAAGCTCCTTAACATTAAATGAAAAACCTGAAACCATTACATTCACAGCTTCTTTACCAAATGGCTCTAAAATAAAAAAATCATATACATTCTATCCAGATAAATATACATTTGATCTCAATATGGAAATTGAAGGTATTGAATCTAATAAGGCTCATATAGATTTCGCAATGATTTCCGATAAAAAGGATTCAAGTTACAATTTCAAAGGTCCTTTTGTTTATAATGGTAAAAAATTCGAACAAATTGAAAAAATAGAAAAAAATATAGATATAGGAAAAACTTATAAATACACAGGCCTTGATGAGGGTTATTTTGCGTTTATTTTCATACCTAAAGATACCCCTCCGCCTGCTAATATACTAAAAAACGATAAGGTATCTGTCATAAGGATTATACCTGAAAATAATAAAATAAATGCATCTTTATTTTTCGGCCCTAAACAGACAGAAATTTTAAAGAGTTTAAATATAAATGCTGAAAAGATTATAGACTTCGGATGGTTCGATATCATTGCAAAACCCCTTGTATGGGGCATGAATTTTTCAAATAGGGTAACCCATAATTATGGCATTGACATAATACTCCTTACAATTCTTATAAAAATTATCTTTTATCCCTTAAGTCTAAAAAGCTATAAATCAATGAAAGAGATGCAAAAACTCCAGCCACAGATCCAAAAGTTGAGAGAAAAATATAAAGATGACAGACAGAAATTAAATCAGGAGATGATGGAGCTTTACAAGAGAAGAAAGATAAACCCTATGGGTGGTTGTCTTCCCATGCTGATACAGATACCTGTATTTTTTGCCTTATACAAGGCATTATCCGGCGCCATTGAATTAAGGCATGCGCACTTTATATGGTGGATCAATGACCTATCTGCACCGGAAGACCTGTTTTCATTTACAATTTTAGGATTCACAATACCCATAAGGCTTTTACCACTTTTAATGGGCATTACACAGTTCATCCAACAGAAAATGACACCTACAAGCGCTGATCCCATGCAGGAGAAAATGATGCTCTTTATGCCCATACTGTTTACTTTTCTTTTCTGGGGTTTTCCATCAGGTCTTGTTTTATACTGGCTTGTAAACAATGTAATTTCCATTGGACAACAATACTATATCAATAAAAAAGTCTCTTAGGGGGAAATATGGATTTCGAAGAATTTGAGGGAAAGACATACGAAGAAGCAGTAAAAAAAGCATCAATAACCCTTGGTGTAGAAGAAAAAGACCTTGAAATTGAGGTCAAGGAAGTTGACACAAAAGGTATTTTGGGTCTTCTTGGAAGTAAAAGGGTACGTATCCTTGCAAGAAAAAAAGAACATAAAAACATTGCAGAAGAAATATTGAAAGATACAACAGAGAAAACAGACAGCACATTAACCACAGAAACTCCAGAAGAATACGGTAAAAATTTTTTAGAGGCCCTCGGGAAAAAGTTAGGTTTAAATGTAAATACAAAAATAAGCCATTCAAACGGAAGGCTTTTATTTCTACTCCAGTGCGACCACGGGGATATTCTCATTGGTAAGGAAGGTGAGGTTTTAGAGGCCCTTCAGTTTATATTGAGGCTTGCCATCGCTAAAAGATATAAAAAAGGATTAAAGATGCTGATCGACATAAATGGATACAGAGAAAAAAGAAAAAAGGCCATAACTGTTATGGCAAAACGCCTTGCAAGCAGGGTAAAAAGATTGGGAAGACCCATGAAGACCGAGCCACTAAATCCTTATGAAAGACGCATTATACATACTCTTTTTAAACATAATAAAAGCATTAGAACAAAGAGCGAAGGCGAGGGCCATACAAAAAAAGTGGTAATATCCTTGATAAAAAATGTCCAAACTGATGGGAACAGACGATGATACCATATGTGCCATCTCTACACCTCCTGGTGAAGGTGGCATTGGCATTATAAGGGTAAGCGGTGGCCATGCCCTTTCAATATTGAAAAAAATATTCAAGCCAAAGGGGAATAAAAGGGTTTTTTATTCTCACAGGCTATATTTAGGCTACATCATCGACCCTGAAAAAAAGAAGACCATAGATGAGGTTTTTGCTGTTTTCATGGCAAAACCCAAAACTTATACGAGAGAAGATGTGGTTGAAATCTACTCCCATGCAGGCTATGCCGTTCAAAAGGGTATATTATCGTGTATAATAAAAAGTGGTGCAAGACTCGCTGAGCCAGGAGAATTCACAAGGAGGGCATTTCTAAACGGACGGATAGATTTACTCCAGGCCGAATCTGTCCTTGATATTATCAAAAGTGAAACAGAAGAAGAACTTGAAACTGCCATAAACCACCTAAAGGGGGGTCTTTCCCATAAATTGAATTTGATTAAAAATTCCATAAAAGATGTCCTTGTGGAAGTAGAAACACAGATAGATTTTTCAGATGAAGAAATTTTTATAGACCAACAAGAAATTTTAAAGAATTTAAAAAACATAAAAAAAGAAATTGAAGCCATTATTGATTCTTATTATGAAGGCAGAGCCATAAAGAGTGGCTTTAATGTATTGATACTCGGCCGAACAAATGTTGGGAAATCGAGTCTTTTAAATGCCCTTCTTCTTGAAGAAAGGGCCATTGTAACACCCATTCCGGGGACAACAAGGGATATAATTGAAGACACCATACATATAAAAGGCATTAAGGTAAAACTCATAGATACAGCAGGAATAAGAAAGCCAGAAGGTCTTGCCGAAGACTTAGGTATTGAAAGGGCAAAACAAAAAGTAAATGAATCAGACGTTATTCTGTGGGTTTTAGATGGTTCCATGGAATATAAAAAAGAAGATGAAGAAGTATATGACATAATAAAAAATAAAAATGTAGTGGCTGTTATAAATAAAATAGACCTGCCAAAAAGAATGGATAAAGAAGCATTAAAACATAAGAAAATAAATGCTCTTGTTGAAATCTCTGCCCTTAAAAACATTGGTCTTGAAGAATTAAAGGAAACTATTTACAAGACCCTTATGGGGAAGACAAAAAAAAGACCACCTGTTTTGATTACAAGTCTAAGACACAGAGATGCCTTGATAAAAACAAAAGATGCCCTCGAAAAAGCTATGGAAAATATTGCAAATAAGGAACCTATAGAATTTGTAGCCTTTGAATTAAATGACGCCCTTTATCATCTCGGACTTATAACAGGTGAAACATGCCCTGAAGAAATTTTAAATACCATTTTTGAAAGATTCTGTATAGGTAAATAAAAGCGTTTTAAATACCTAAAAATAATGCGATCCGGTATGCGAGATAGCCTAATGAAAAAGCTGATAAAAACATAGTTATTAAAGAAGCAAAAAACCACCTCCAGCTCCCTAATTCCTGTTTCATCACAGTAATGGTGGGGACACAGGGTATAAAAAGCATAAGGATTACAAGAAAAGATAGAGCTGAGGCACGGTTTATAATCTCAGGCAATACATTCACAAGACCATCTTCACCCACATTATATAAAATACTTAAAGTCGCCACAGCATTTTCTTTAGCCACAATGCTCGAAATAAGGGCCACAATCATCTTCCAGTTCAAGCCCACCAGATTCCCTATGGGCTCTAAAATCTTACCCAACCAGGATATCATACTGTGTTCCATATTTCCTTCAGGAATATTCGAAAAAATCCACATGAATACAGAAAAAATTAGAATCACTGTTCCTGCCTTTTTTATAAAGGCAAACAGCCTGGACCAGACAGCAATAAAAATAGTTTTCAGGTTGGGCTTATGATAAAGAGGCAGTTCCATTATAAAAGGAACAGGTTCATCCCTTAAAAAAAATCTGTTGGCAATCATACCTGATATCCCGAGAACGAGAATATTGATAGTAATAAGTGACCATGAGACATAAAGGGCTTTTTGTCCGAAAATGGCAGCAGATATAAAAGTCATTGCAGCAAGTCTTGCTGTGCACGGTACAAAAGGGGTGAGAAAAATGGTAAGCAATCTTGCCTTTTTGGATTCTACAATCCTTGCACCCATAATAGATGGAACATTACATCCAAAACCAAGACATATTGGTAAAAAACTCTTTCCATGGAGCCCTACAATATGCATAAATCTGTCCATTACAAATGCAGCTCTCGCCATATAACCAATGTTTTCAAGTAAGGCCATGGAAAAGAAAAAAATGGCAAGAATGGGGATTAGGGTAAGCACAGAACCAACACCGCCAATTATGCCTTTTATAATGACACCTTTAAGCCACCAGGGCTCGTTAATAAGTGCCATACTTACCCATTCTCCCATTAAGCTTAATTGATATTCGAGATATTTTTGAACTGGAAAACCGACCTTATAAGTCAAGATAAATATAAAAGCAAAAATGGCAAGAAGTATTGGTATTCCAAAAAGTGGACGTGTGAGGATGTGGTCAATCTTATCTGTAATGAGCACCTCTCCTCGTTTGAAACGTTTGATAGAAGCCCTTGTGGCCTTTTCTATCCAGTCATAACGACCACCTACAACGGCCCTCAAGGCATCTTCATGGCTTATGAGTAATGATTGTATGCCACCCCATTTTTCATCAGGTAATACGTGTTTCATATCTTCTGTGATTTCTGGGTCACCTTCCATTAGTTTTGTGGCAATCCATTCCTCTGTATAAGACATGGGTATATTCTCTTTAACAAGCTCTTTAATCTTTAAAAATATATCCTCATGGTCTTTTGATATTTTGGGAAGTTTGGGTTTGTATTCAAGTTTACCTTCTGATAAGTCGATTATTGAATTAACAAGCTCTTTGATCCCTTTATTTTTTGTTGCAATCATGGGTATTACAGGGATGCCAAGGGATTCTCGTAATGCATCAATATCAATCTGAATACCGTTTTTCTCTGCTACATCTAACATATTAACAGCAACAATTATAGGTGATTCCATAAACAAAAGCTCTGATAATAGATATAAACTTCTCTCCAACACTGTGGCATTTGCAATAAGTACTACAACATCAGGATGTTCTTGAATGATAAAATCCCTTGCGACTTTCTCTTCCTCTGAATACGCACCAAGACTATATGTACCAGGGAGATCTACTATTTTAATCTCCACATCGCCTGATATATGAAAACCCTCTTTTTTTTCAACGGTTTTTCCGGGCCAGTTTCCCACATGTTGAGACAATCCTGTCAATACATTAAAGACAGTGGATTTACCCACATTCGGTTGACCTGCAAGGGCAACAAGGATAGTTTTTTTCTTTTCTTCATATTCTTCCCTCTCTTTTGTTGTTTTTGTTCTTGCAACAAGTATCTTCTCTGCCTGTCCCCTCCCTAAAGCAATTCTCGTATCAGATGCAAAAACAATAATAAGGTTTCCAGTTTTCCTTAATACCTTTATCTTAACCCCGGGGATAATACCTATACCGGCAAATCTACCTATGAGTTTTTGACCACCAGAAAAGGAATAAACTATACCTTCTTCACCTTCATTTAACTCCAAAACTGGAAACAGTTCTTTATACATATGATAATGTCCCTGATTTTAAAAATGACTAACTGTTTATACTATGCTGTCACATCAAAGTCAAACAAAGAGAGATGATAGTCCATTTAAGAAAATGAGGGTTCAAATGATTTTAATAAACAGATTTAAAAATTTATATCTTTCTATGGCATTTTTCACACTCATTGAATGCTTTTTTTCCATTATGACATGAAAAACATTTTCTATTAGAAAAATGGTCGTCCATTGTAAAAAGCGCCTTTTTCTGGGTTTCAAAAAGTTGTGTATGACAATCATTACAGGAAATACCTATTGATGAATGAACTTTGTGATCAAATATTACCCTGCCCTCACCTGCACCGCCATAAATTATAGCTTTATCCATTAATGAGTAAGAAATGCCACAGACTATAATAACAATAAACACAGCACACAAAATGAGAAATATGGTTTTCATTGTGCTATCCTTAAAAATTTTATGCAATTATACTTCTGCTAACTTTTTTCACATCACTTGTCCCTGTCAGTACCATTGAATCCACAAGCTCATTTTTCATCCTGTTTATAAAAAGGGCAACACCTTCCTTACCACCACCCACAGCTGCCCTAAGTAGATGTCTACCTGAAAGCACAGCATCTGCACCAAGGGCTAAATATTTCAAAACATCAGTGCCATATTTCACACACCCATCAGCAAATATAAAGATTTTTCCCTTTACGGCTTTGGCAATCTTAGGTAAAACCTCAATTACCCCTGGTGTATAATCAAGGACTCTCCCACCGTGATTGGATACAACAATACCCTTTGCACCTACATCAACGGCTATCTTTGCCTCTTCAACTGTCATGATTCCTTTTATAATAAACGGCAGTTTTGTGGCATTCACAATTTCTCTCAACTGCTTTGGTGTTTTTGGCTCTACAGTTTGTCCAGGAAGTGCCCTTGCAGCCCGGCCTGCTGAGTCTATATCAACGGCAAAAGCAATGGCTCCAGCCTCTTCGATCATGCGTATCCTTTTTATAATCTCTTCCTGGGTTCTTGGCTTAATAGTAACTATCGCCCTTCCATTATATTTTTTCACTGCTTCAAGTCTTATTTTAAAGACATCAACAGGATCACCAATTCCATCAGCGGCCATACCTATTGTGCCTGCCATTATACAGCCTCCAAGAATTGCATCTATGTATTCCTCATCTGTCATTTTTCCTTTTAATCCCATATTATAAGTTGTACCACCTGTTGCTGCTGATAGCACTGGTAAAGATAGTTTATTACCCCAGAGTGTTATAGTAGTATCAGGTTTTTTCATATTATGGAAGGTTCGCATAACGAGTTGAATCTTCTGAAGGGCAATAAAATTATTTTTGAATGATTGGCCTGAACCAATACCACCCATACCGGGAACCTCACCTGCGCAAGCTACACCATCACATTCAGGACATACCCGACACTTGGGGTATAACTTTTCACGGGCCACCTTTAAAACATCATCATATGTTAAAGGTCCTGTCTTTGGTTTTGTCTCTTCTGCTGTTTTTTTAACTGCTTCTTGGGCTTGAGCAATCTCATTTTTCACCAGCGTTGCAATAGCAACAGCACCTGCAGCTCCAATAGAAACATTTTTAATAAAATCCCTTCTTGTTAATTCATATCTTTCTTTATTTTCGTTTAAAGCTTTATCTGACATATTTCCTCCAATACTTTAATATTAATATTTTTTTTATTAAAAACAAAACTGTCTTGTCAATTTTTTATTTAAAGAAAGCTATTAGTTTAAAAAACTGTATCCCTGTATATCAAGTCTTGTTAAACCAGCTTTTTTTGCCCACTCTACTGCTTCACTGTATTCCTGTCTCGTTATCTTTCGTGCTATTTCAGGATAATTTTTTGCCTTATACACAGGTGTATATTGGGACATAATATTCACATAGGTATCTTTGGGTAGATTAGATGCTATCCAGCTCATTATCTCTTTGGTTCCTGCCACTCTATTTGGCATAACAAGATGACGGATTATAAGCCCCCTATACAAAATGCCATCTCTTGCCGGAATAGCAACACCGACCTGTCTATGCATCTCAAGTATTGCAATTTTTGTTAATTGCGGATATGTAGAGGCACCGGATGAATACTTTTCTGCCATTTTTGGATCCGCATATTTAAAATCCGGAAGGTATATATCAACAACACCGTCAAGTTCCTTTAACACATCAATTCTTTCCCAACCACATGTATTGTAAACTATAGGTAATTTCAACCCCGATGGTACAGCCTTATCTATAGCCAAAAGAATATGGGGGGAATAATGTGTGGGGGTTACAATATTTATGTTATGACACCCTATTTTCTGAATATCGAGCATAATACGGGCAAAGGTTTCAATATCTGCCCTCTGACCAATTCCTTCCTGACTGATTTCCCAGTTTATACAAAATACACATCTTAAGGAACAGTTTGTTAAGAATATTGCCCCTGAACCACCATACCCTACAAGTGGTTTTTCTTCGCCAAAATGGGGGTGATAACCTGAAATCTCAAGGTTAGCATTGGAATTACAAAAACCTCTCTGCCCCTTTAGCCTGTTTGCCCCGCATTCCCTTGGACATAGATTGCATGCCTCCATCCTTGCCCAGAGTCTTTCTCCCCTTCTTTTTAATTCACCATTTTCATAAAGCTTTATGTAAGACGGGATAAAATTTTTTGAATCTTTATCCTTTGTAATTTTATACCCGACTATATTTGGAATAGTGGAAAAATTGAAAAAAAGAAGACTATAAAAACATCTCTTGAGAAAATTCCTTCTTGAATTATGAGAATTTTCTGTTTTTATCACTATAATTGTTTATAGCAACAAAATATCATTCTGTCAACAGATGCAATAACAGCTTTATGATTGAAGTAAAAAATTTAAATTTGTTAAAAAAGGATTACGTCTTTTTTATCGTTTTCGAGGCACGAAAAGTTTTTTCAAGATTTATAAGATTCTCACCGAATTCCAGGGCATGCTGGCGCATTGCCTCAGCTGCAGCCTCTGGATCTTTTGATAAAACGGCCTCCACTACTGGTCGATGCATTCCTGCAGGATGTATAAAAGCACTTATATTGTTCAAATCTATCATCTTGATTATGGCTCTTGTAAGGGCCATCAAAGACCTTTCGAGGGCCTCAAAAAAATGATTACCACATACCTCGGCAAGTATGTAATGAACTGATGTTTTTATTTCAAGATCTTCATCCACTGAATTTATCGGCTGTTCTTCTGCATCGAGGGCTTCCTTTAAAAGACGCGCATGTTTTTTATTTAAATTTTTTGCTGCAAGACGGGCTATTTCAGGCTCAATCAAAACCCTCGTTTCAACAAGTTCAGGCACAGTAATTTTATCTGCAAGAAAAAGATCAACAAATGCATTGCTCAGATATTCAAAATTTAAATCTGTAACAAAAGTTCCACCGTTTACCCCATGCCTCGTTGAAACAAAACCTGTATTTTCAAGAAAACGTATTGCCTCTCTAACAGCTATTCGACTGACCTGAAATTGTTCAGCGAGTTCTCTCTCTGATGGAAGTTTATTACCTGGTTTAAAAAAACCTGTAAGAATGGATTGTTTCAGTTGTGCTGCCACTTCATTTGAAACCCTGGATTGCTTAATAGGTTTAAATGTTGCCATTTGTAAAATTTTATTAAAAATAAATCATTAAATCAATAAAAAAATATTTTACTTGACATATTTTTTTGTTTTTGTTAAAGATTAGACCAATTAAATATTTAAAAAATTTAATCAGGAGGAAATTTGAATATCGCTACTAATCTTGAAAGGGCTTCTTTTTATTTTCCGGAAAATCCTGCCTTGTGTGAAAGTGATAAAGAAATAACATATAAAACATTTAATGAAATGTCAAATCGCATAGCTACAGCCCTTATGACTATGGGTTTAAAACCAGGTGATTATGTAGGCATATGTTTCCCCAATTCAATATACTGGATGATATTTTATTTCGGTATTTTAAAGGCCGGGGCTGTTGCAGCTACATATGCTTATGCATCGAGTAAAGATGAGTTAATATTTCTTGCCAATCATTCTAAGCCCAAATTTTTATTCACAACAGAAGAAAAAAGCAGTTTCCTTGACGATATAAAAGATACCATAGGTCTTCAAAAAATAATATGTGATAATGGAGAATTCACAATCAAAGACCTGATGGAAAAAGGTGAACCATCTTTTAAAGCAATAGACAGAAACAGAACAGATGTAGCAGCAATATTATATACAGGAGGAACAACAGGGGTACCGAAAGGAGTTATGCTAACTCATGAAAATATCAATACGTCAGCATATAATGTATCCCATAATGAAAAATCGAATGAAAATGACAGGGCTATCTGCTTTTTACCTTTGAACCATGTATTCGGTCAGATACACATAATGAACGCCACCGTATACAGTGCAGGATGTCTTGAAATTTTACCCGGTTTTGACCTCGATAAGATACTCTTTCTTGCCTCCAGAGGAAAGGTGACAAAACTCTTTGCTGTCCCTACTGTTTATACCCGCTTATTAACCTTGAATGGCCTTAAAGAAAAACTTGGAAATATAAGATATTGTTTTTCTGCTGCAGCAAACCTTCCTCATGAAATAGTAAGACAGTGGATAGAAACAACAGGTTTAACAATTTATGAAGGATACGGTATGACCGAAACTGCTTCAGCCGTGACATTTAATCACTACTATCGCCATGTAATAGGTTCTATTGGAACTGCGGTGCCAGGGGTGGAGGTGCAGATAAGAGACCTTGAGGGAAATTTACTACCGTATAATAAAGAAGGAGAGATTTGCATAAAAGGTCATAATGTAATGAAGGGATATCTTTATAATCCTGAAGCTACAAAAGAGGCATTCTGGGAAGACGGATGGTTGAGATCTGGAGATATAGGATATTCTGATGAGAACGGCTATATTTATATCGTAGATAGATTAAAAGACATGATCATAACAGGGGGTGAGAATGTATATCCAAAAGAGGTAGAAGAGGCAATTTATCTAAGGCAAGAGGTTCAGGAATGTGCGGTCATTGGACTGCCGGACAAAGAATGGGGCGAAAAGGTTGTTGCGGTAATAGTGCCTAAATCAGGGTATAATATTGACCCTTTTGAGTTTAAGGCATTTTTAAAGACTAAACTTGCCCCTTATAAGGTTCCAAAAGAATATATAAAAGTAAAGGATTTGCCAAAAAGTCCTGCAGGTAAAATCTTAAAAAGAGAATTGAAAAAGATAATTATTGAAAAAAATACTTAAAAAAAATGAAAAAAGCTACTATACTTAGAGAGAGTGTAATTAAAAAATAAAAAAGGAGGAACAGGCATGAAAAAAAGATTTATGGTCAGGCTATTTTTTCTAACAATAGTTTTTATCTTCATGGTCTCTGCCACCACTTCATTTGCAGATACTATGAAGCTCAGGGTCTCTGCAATGTGGCCACCGCACCATCCCCATACCAAACTTTTAGACCAGTGGGGTAAAGATATAGAAAAGGCTACAAACGGAAGGGTTAGCGTAACTGTGTTTGCAAGCAATACCCTTTCACCACCCATGCAGGTTTTTGATAATACTGTAAAAGGCATTGTAGATGTTGGCTGCACCCTCCTCGCGTACGCACCTGGAAGATTACCCTTATCAGAAGTTTTACAGCTTCCCCTTGGATATACAAGTGGCTACCAGGCAACAAAATTGGCAAATGCGTATTATAAAAAATTCAGACCAAAAGAATTCGACGATGTGAAGTTGATGTATCTCCACGGTGCTGCTCCCGGTTTTCTCTTTACGAAGAAATCCATTAAATCTATTGAGGAAGCCAAGGGATTAAGGATTAGAGCAAATGCAGAGAATATAGGTATAGTAAAGGCCATTGGTGCTGCCCCTGTTACAATGCCTGTTAGTGAGGCATATGATGCCCTTTCAAGAGGTGTTGTTGATGGCACCTGTCTCTTATACACATCT
>JAOAFK010000176.1 GCA_026416315.1 Syntrophorhabdaceae bacterium
ATGCTTCCTGAAATTGACGGTTTACAGCTTTTAAAAACAATAAGGTCATGGGGAAATAATACCCCTGTATTGATTATTACTGCTAAAAATACAAAAGAAGATGTTGTAAAAGGACTTGATACAGGAAGCGACGATTATCTAACAAAACCCTTTTCCTTTGAAGAACTCCTTGCGAGGATGAGGGCGCTTTTAAGAAGGACTAAGAAAACAGATGAGAATATTTTAAGATATAAAGAATTGACTCTGAATCCTTATGCAAGAAAACTGAATACTTCAAAAGGCGAGATTGATCTCACGGAAAAGGAATTTATGATATTAGAGCTTTTGATAAAAAACAAAGAGAAGGTACTTTCAAGAAGGGATATTGCAGAATATGTCTGGCATAATACTCAGGATACAACAAACATTGTTGATGTATATGTAAATTTTCTGCGAAAAAAAATCGAATCCCTTACAAAGAAGAAATATATTCATACTGTAAGGGGCACAGGATATATTTTAAAAGAAGATGAGAACATTTAGCCTCCCCATCAAATGGAAACTCACCCTCTGGTATAGCTTAATCCTTGCATCCATCCTTGTTGTATTTTCCTCCGGTGTATATATCTATTTCAAAAACAGCCTCCAGAAAAGTATAGATACAAAGATTAAATCAATAGCAGATGTCCTCTCCTCTGCCATGGTGGAAACCCATGGTGCAAGTGTCTTTAATAATTTTGAAAGATACCTGGAAAACGTTTTGGGAAAGAAGCCAAAGGGTAAATTTATTCAGATTATGGATAGCTCAGGAAGGATAGGGGCGAAAATGAGCGATATGGAAACAGAGACGATTCCTACAAGTTTCTCAGCCCTTGAAAAGGCATTGAAGGGAGAAGTCATATACGAAACCATAGAAACACCAACAAAGGAAAGGATAAGAACTGTTATAGTGCCTATAATTGAAAAAGATAAAGACAGGGTTACAAGCATAGTTCAGGTTGGAACATCCCTTGAAGATTTCGATGAAACAATGAGAAGGCTTTTGATTATATTTTTGATAAGTATCCCCACATCCATAGCAATAACAACAGTGAGCGGTTATTTTCTTGCAAGAAAGGCATTAAAGCCAGTTGATAAAATAAGAAGGGCCGCCATTAAGATCTCTTCAAGCAATCTTGACGAAAGAATAGATATAGGGGGAAAAAGGGATGAACTCGGTCGATTGGCGACCACTTTCAATGACATGATAGAAAGATTGAAAGACTCTTTTCAGAGAATAAACCAATTCAGTATTGATGTATCCCATGAACTCAAAACACCCCTCACAATTTTAAAGGGTGAAACAGAGGTTGCATTGAGAAAAGAAAGGACCGCAGATGATTACAAAAAAATATTGAAAAGTAACCTTGAAGAGATAGATAGAATGACAAAAATCATTGACGACCTTCTCCTTCTTTCAAAGGCAGAATCTAATAATATTCTCATAAATAAAGAAGATATTGCCATTAAAGACCTTATTGCAGATATTTGCATGAACATGGAGAATTATGCAAAAAACAAGGGTGTAGAGCTTGTGCTGGGTAATATTGATGAGGTGAACCTAAAGGGAGATGAGATAAAATTGAGAAGGATGCTTTCAAACATAATTGAAAACGGGATAAAATATAATTCAGAGGGTGGCAAGGTGGAGGTTTATTCCGCCTTAAATGATGGTTATATTAATATATATATTAAGGACAATGGCATGGGGATACCTGAAAGTGATATAAAATTTATTTTTGATAGATTTTACAGGGGAGATAAATCAAGAAGACGAGAGACCGGAAGCGGACTTGGACTATCCATAAGCAAATGGATAGCAGAGGCACATAATGGAACAATAGA
>JAOAFK010000034.1 GCA_026416315.1 Syntrophorhabdaceae bacterium
TTTTTCCTTTGCCCTTATCATTATATCAATATACTCTTTTTCAAAAAAAGGGTCTATCATTATATCGATATTTTTTGGTAGTTTAAGAGAATTTTTTAGGGTTTTGAACTCATGCTCCATTTTTGTAATGTGAGGATTCACATAAGTTTTTAGAATCTTTCTCAACTCATACGGGTTATCACAAGCATCCAATGCTTCCCATGGCAAGTCTTCAGTTTTTAATTTCACAAGAATCAACATCTGGAGTATTCCCCTCAAAAGGCTTTCTGTCAAATGGATTTTACTTAATGAATTAATGAGCCTTTCTCTTTCTTTGACCTCGAACCATAATAGATAGTCTATACTTTTTATCGACATATTTCGACTCGCTATATAATCTTTTAAAATATCTTCACAGTTTGCGATGATCATCATTTTTTTTACAATGTTTTCGTGCCTTCCGAGGTTGAATCTTTCCATGATCCCAAAAATTTCTAACATGGAAAAGCCAGAATGCACCATCATATTAATGCAATGGGCCTTCTCCACAATATTTAACTCCCTAAAGAGGTTTTCGTTTATGGAAATATTGCAGGCCTCAATGGGATTAACATCCAAAATAATACAGGGGATATCTTCCATTCCGAGATAAAGGACAGAATTTAGCCTCTTATGACCGGAAATTACAATAAAGGGGAATTGTTCTTTCACGATTATGGGTTGAATGACCCCCATTTCTTTTATTGATATTGTAAGCATTTCATCGTAAAGGGGGTAAGATATGCAGTAGCTTCTATCGTTTACGCTGATTTTGTTAACAGGTAGAATTTCAAAGAAATATTTTTTATTATACATGATTTCTTAACATGAGTTCCATGGGATGGGGATTAAGATAGACCTGCCTTTTAAGGTAATCCTTTTTGTATTTTTTTACATAGTGGTTTATGAGAACCACAGGCACAATAAGGGGAATCAAACCCTTTGAATAGTTTTCTATAATTTCTAACAGTTCTTTTTTTTCATCACCGGTTAAGTCCTTTTTAAAATAACCCATGATATGGAGGAGGCAATTACGGTTCTTCTTCTTTGTTGCCATAAGCTTTAATCCCTCCATTAATATCTTTATGTATGATTCCCTGATACGGGTGTCCCCTTTAAAATGTTTCATGTCACTTACAATTCTACCGAGTTCTGTTAAATGTTTTGGGCTATGCGCCATAATAAGGTATTTATGGTCTGTATGAAAGTCAATAAGCCCTCTTGCATCAACGTTTTTTTTCAGGAAGTCACACCACCTCTTGTAAACAAATATCCTCTCAATAAAATTTTCCCTTATTTCAGGATTATTCAAACGACCATCATCCTCAACAGGTATAAGGGGAAAACGTTTTATAAAAGCCATAGCAAATATGCCTACCCCCCTTTTTACAGGCACACCTTTTTCTGAATAGATCTTTACACCTTGCAAGCCAGAACTCGGAGATTTACTTTTGAATATAAAACCGCAGAGGTTTTCCTTTTCTAATTCATGGAGTCTCTTTTCTGCCCATTTCAACATACCTTCTGTATGGTCTATGTTTGTTTTAATCGTTACAATTCTCGGGTTTTCAGGGGAGCCTGTAAGTCTCATGGCCTCCCTCGGCACAGGAAGACCGTATTCCACCTCAGGGCATACCGCTACGTATTCAAAATATTTACCCAATGTGTCTGTGATGAATCTATCATGTTTGTGTCCGCCATCATATCTCACTTTATTACCTATGAGGCAACTGCTTATCCCTACTTTTATCTTTTCCATTAATCTTTGTAACCCAACCAGCAGTGCAGGCAAAGCCTTTCTCTCGGGATACCTATGGCCTGTACCATATCATCAATTCTTTGATATCTCAAGGTTGTTGCACCGAGTTCCCGAGCAATCCAGTCCACCATGTTTTTATATTTTACCGAATTTTCATCGAGGTATTCCTTTATGTCATCGAAATCCTTACCCTCTATATCCCAGATGGCCCGTCTGGCAATGAGTTCTTCTGTGGATCTCGTGGATAATGCAAATCTGCATGGAAACATTAGAGGAGGACATGCGGGTCTTACATGTATCTCCTTTGCCCCTGATTCCCATAGTTTTTTAAGGGTATAATTTTTTAGCTGTGTGCCCCTTACTATGGAATCCTCGCAGAGTATGATGCGATTTCCCTCAATCACTTCCTTTACAGGTATTAATTTCATCTTGGCCACAAGGTCTCTGATCTCCTGGGCAGGGGGTGTATAGCTTCTTCCATAGCCAGGGGTATATTTTACAAGGGGTCTACGATACGGGATACCCGATTCCATAGCATACCCTATGGCATGACCTACCCCTGAATCAGGGACACCTGCCACAAGGTCTGCCTTCACATTGTCTCTTTTTGCAAGCAATCTTCCGCTTCGTTCACGGACTATCTCTACATTTATCCCTTCATAACTTGAGGCAGGATAACCTGTATAGATCCATAGAAAGGCACATATCTGATTTTTTTCTTTACCCTTGAATTTTTCCTCAAGACCATCTTTGCCAATAAAAACAATTTCACCTGGTTCGATGAATTTTTTTATCCTGTAGCCGAGGTTTAAAAAGGAGCATGTTTCATTGGCAACGGCAAAGCCATCTTCCTTTTCACCTATTACGAGGGGCAGCCTTCCATGACGGTCTCTTGCTGCATAGATACCGTCTTTTGTCATGAGAAGCATAGTAGCAGAACCTTTTATCTTGTCGTAGACACTTTCTATGCCTTCTATAATGGTATTTTTATGGGTAATAATCTTAGCAATGAGTTCCACAGAGTTAAAACCGCCACTTGACATCTCACTGAATGTTTCTCCATTCTGAAGAATTTCGCTAACAAGTTTTTCAGTATTTTCTATAAGTCCTGCGGATACAATGGCAAACGTTCCGAACTTAGAACTTATGATTAGAGGTTGAGGGTCCCTATCGCTTATAACCCCTATACCGATGTTGCCTTCCATTTCTTTGTATTCTTCAAAAAATTTCGATTTAAACTGGGATTTACTAATATCGTGGATATGGCGGTGGAGTTTTTTTCCAAAGACTGCCATACCTCCATATTCGGTTCCCATGTGGGAGTGATAATCTGTTCCGTAAAGTAGATCTGCTGTGCAATCCTTCTTTGATACTACACCGAAAATGCCACTCATCTATCCTCCTGCATAAAATCAGTTTTAAAGATATAATACAAACTATTTTGGATTTTCTCCACTGTTTATTAACCTTTTGATTTATTGTTTTGTTGAACTCACTGTTTCTTTATGTTATGTATTCTATGAGTTTAAAATGGGGATTAATTATGGAAACAGAAAGACCAACAGATTTTATCCGTGAAATCATTGACGAGGATTTAAGGTTAAATAAAAATAAAGGAAGGGTGGCAACACGCTTTCCCCCTGAACCAAACGGTTATCTCCATATAGGTCATGCAAAATCCATATGTCTTAATTTCGGCATAGCAGCCCAATATAATGGGACCTGTAATCTCAGAATGGATGATACAGACCCTGCAGGTGAAACAATGGAGTATGTGGAATCCATCATAAACGATGTAAGATGGCTTGGTTTTGACTGGGAAGACAGGCTCTTTTTTGCATCGGATTATTTCGAGAGACTATACGATTTTGCCGTAGAGCTTATAAAAAAAGGAAAGGCCTATGTGTGTGATCTATCCCCTGACGAGATAAGAGAATACAGGGGAACACTCACAGAACCAGGAAGAGAAAGCCCTTACCGTAATAGAACAGTGGAGGAAAACTTAGACCTCTTCAGAAGGATGAGGGCAGGTGAATTTGAGGATGGAAGTCGTGTGCTTAGGGCAAAGATAGATATGGCATCCCCTAATATCCTTATGAGAGACCCTGTGCTATACAGGATTAAAAGAACACCCCATTATAGGACAGGAAAAAAATGGGTTATATACCCCATGTATGACTTTGCCCACTGTCTTTCTGATGCTATAGAAGGCATCACCCATTCCATTTGCACCCTTGAGTTTGAAAATAACAGACCCCTGTATGATTGGATTATAAATGAACTTATTGAGAGTGAAGATAAGCCAAAACAGATAGAATTCGCAAGGCTCAATTTAAGTTATACAGTGCTCAGTAAAAGAAGGCTTATAGAGCTTGTAGAAAAGGGCATTGTTTCAGGTTGGGACGACCCGAGGATGCCCACCATAGCAGGGATGCGTAGAAGGGGATATACACCAAGATCCATAAGAACATTCTGCAACAAAATAGGTGTTGCAAAAAACGATAACCTCGTGGATATATCATTCCTTGAAGCATGTGTCCGTGATGATTTAAACGAAATTGCGCCAAGGGTCATGTGTGTAATGGAGCCCTTGAAGGTCATAATAGATAATTACCCCGAAGGGAAGGTTGAAGAGATTGAATGTGCAAACCACCCGCAGGATCCTTCTTTTGGAAAAAGGAAAGTTCCCTTTTCAAGGCAGCTATACATTGAAAAGGATGACTTCAGCGAAAATCCCCCAAAAAAATATAAAAGATTAAGCCCTGATAAGGAAGTAAGGTTAAGAAATGCATACATTATAAAATTTTCTCACCTTGTAAGGGATGAGTCAACAGGCGAGATAAAAGAAATACACTGTACATATGACCCTACATCAAAGGATGGTCCACCAGCAGATGGGAGAAAGGTGGAAGGGGTTATCCATTGGGTTTCCGCCACGCATGCAATACCCATAGAGGTAAGGCTCTACGACAGACTTTTTACCATTGAAGACCCTGCTTCAAAGGGTGATGATTTTATAAAATATATAAACCCTGATTCCCTTAAGGTTCTTTATCCATGCTACGGAGAGCCAAGCCTAAAAGATGCTAAACCTAAAGATAGATACCAGTTCGAGAGGATTGGCTATTTTTGTGTGGACGTAAAAGATTCTACTTCTAACAAACCTGTTTTCAACCGTATAGTCTCTCTAAAGGATACCTGGGCAAAATTAAAGGTCAATTAAGATATTTTACAGCTCATTAAATAAAATTCATTATCAGCAGGGAATAAAAAAGGTATGGAAATAAAGAATCTGTATAAGTTTTTGATTGTTGTCGGGGTGTTCTGCCTTGCATATTTTATTCCCTTTGAATCAGAAAGGGTTCAAAATGCCATAATGGAGTCATTTTTTATGCTCCAGGATTATGCGCGTAAACATGTGCTTCTGTGCCTTGTACCAGCATTTTTTATTGCCGGTGCCATATCTGTGTTTGTATCACAGGCGTCTGTTATGAAGTATTTGGGTCCCCTTGCCAATAGATTTCTCTCATATTCTGTGGCTTCAGTCTCTGGAACCATCCTTGCCGTTTGTTCCTGTACTGTCCTACCCCTTTTTGCAGGTATATACAGGATGGGAGCAGGTATTGGGCCTGCTACGGCCTTTCTATATTCAGGGCCAGCCATAAATGTCCTTGCAATTGTCCTTTCTGCAAAGGTGCTTGGATGGAAGATGGGTCTTGCAAGGGCAGTAGGCTCAATTGCCTTTGCATATTTAATAGGCCTTTTCATGTCTTTTATATTCAGAAATGATGAATTGGAGAAGAAAAAGACCCATATGGTGTTACCACAGGATGAACCGTCACTTATGCTTTGGCAACAAACAGTGTATATGGCATCCATGATAGGGGTACTTGTCTTTGCAAACTGGGCAAAACCTCATGACACGTTTGGTCTGTGGTATTTTATATACAATTTAAAGTGGTATATTACAGGTCTTTTTGCTTTGATTTTTTCCTATACCTTTGTAAAATGGCTAAAGGCAAGTTGGATTTTGACAGTTACTGGCATAATTGTTGTAGTGTTACTTTCCTTTATCTTTCCACAGTATCCATTGCTTTCCTTTTCAGCAGGCATAGGATTTCTCATTTACACAGGGAAAACTTCATCTGATATGACAAAAAACTGGATAGATGCCACATGGTCTTTTACCCTTATGATACTGCCCCTTTTATTCGGTGGGATCCTTGTTGCAGGTTTTTTACTCGGTATGCCAGGATCTGATAGGGGAATTATCCCTGATGCCTATGTGGTAAAGCTTGTGGGAGGAAATTCAATCGGTGCAAATCTTTTTGCATCCATTGTGGGTGCCCTAATGTATTTTGCAACCTTGACAGAGGTTCCCATAGTCCAGGGCCTTATTGGTTCGGGTATGGGTAATGGCCCTGCACTGGCCCTCCTCCTTGCAGGCCCTGCCCTTTCCCTGCCGAATATGATTGTTATAAGAAGTATATTAGGCACGAAAAAGGCCTTAACATTTATTTCCCTTGTGATTGTACTTTCTACCCTTGCTGGTATGATTTTTGGAATGATTGTAGAATAGTAAATTAAAAATGGGGAGGGATAAAATGAAGATACAGATTTTAGGCACAGGTTGTGCAAAATGTATAAAACTCGCTGAAAATGCTGAACAGGCTGCAAAAGAATTAGGCATTGAATTTGAAATTGAAAAGATAACGGATATAAACAAAATCATGGATTTTGGTGTAATGTTCACCCCTGGTCTTGCCATAGATGGGGAGGTAAAAAGTGTGGGCAAGGTATTGTCAGTGGAAGATATTAAGAAACTGCTGTAAAATCAAGGTTATAATTTTAAAATATGAATAGAAGGATGATACGTGATTTTTTAGTGCAATATAGAATCTACCATACCGCCATTCTTGCTCTTTTTGCTATTGGGGTGGAAATATACTACATAGTCTGCCATGAAGCATGCGCATATCTGAGGGGGGAACTCTTTGGCATCCCCCTTGAGTATGTCGGTATTGGATATATGGTTCTCATAATTCTTTTGGCATTAGCAAAAAAGGCCTTTTTTCTCTTTTTATCTTTATCAGTAGGTGTAGGTATTGAATTTTATCTCATTGGTTTTCAGATATGGCATAGTGTTTATTGTATATACTGTTTAACCTTTGGAGGCCTTTTGATACTTATGTTTTTAGTGAATTTCGAGCAAAGGTGGAAAAGACTTTCCATTTTATCAGGTATAGTTGGTCTTATTTTATTTGCCATCTTCTTTAAAGGTACTGCCACATTCTCATATGCAAACGAAATATTAATCCCTGAATTCGGTAGCGGCCCTGTTAAGGTGAGACTTTATACAGATTATTTCTGCCCTCCATGCAGGTCTATGGAATCCAAGATTGAACCCATCCTTGAAGAGCTTTTTGAAAAAAATAAGATTACCATCACCTTTATTGATACACCTTCTACGGGTGTATCCACCATGTATGCCCGATATTTTTTATATATCCTCAACGAAAGGAAGGATTTTAATAGAGCGCTTCTTGCCAGATCTGCCCTCGTTGGTGCAGCCTTTAAAAAGATAAGAGAAAGAGATAAGCTTGAGGAGTATCTGAGAGAAAAGGGCATAAAATTTCAATTTTTTGATCCAAAAGCCACCTTTGATGTATTAAATGGTCACTTAAAAACAGATAAAATCAATTCAACACCTACATGTGTTATAATAAAAAACGATGAGGTGAAAAAATATACAGGAATAAATGATATCCTTGATGCCTTAAAAAGGCTGAAAGAATAATTAAATTTGCGGGGGTTTGTATGGAAAAAGTTTTATTCGTCTGTGTCCATAATTCAGCAAGAAGTCAGATGGCAGAAGCCTTAATGAATCACCTATGCGGAGACAGATTCATCGCTGAAAGTGCAGGTCTTGAACCAGGGGTGCTTAACCCCCTTGCGGTGGATGTTATGGCAGAGGTAGGCATAGACATATCAAAAAATAACACAAAAAGCGTATTTGATTTTTATAAAAAAGGCCGTCTTTACAGTTATGTAATAACCGTTTGTGATGAGGCAAGTGCAGAACAATGCCCCATATTCCCGGGTGTGACAAAGAGACTTCACTGGTCATTCGAAGACCCATCGAAATTTACTGGAACATATGAAGAAAGACTGGAAAAAACAAGGGCTGTAAGGGATAAAATAAAGGAAAAGATTTTAGAATTTTGTGAAAAGGAAGGTTAAAAATAAAACACCCTCTTTTTGTTTGCATTATAGATAAAAGAGGGTGTTAAATGATGCTATTATTCTCTAACTATTATGATTTTATAGCCTGTCTCATCAGTTTCAATTTCTTTTATAGTCCAGCCCTGGGAAATGGCTGCACGGGAGACATTTTCTTTTGATGTGTCTGTATCTACAAGGATAATAATCTCACCTTTTTTTATCTTTTTTATCTCGTTCATTGTTAAGATTACAGGTTGTGGGCACGAAAGCCCTCTGGCATCTATCATTGAACCCATAGTTCAACACCTCCTTTTATGCAACTTTTTTTCTCATGGTAAAGCCTATAAAAAGGCACACAAGGATCCCTATAATCACTGCATGTATACCATATGGACCTATACCATCAGGAGAGCTGGCCAGACCGAAATTATGTGATATGGCTGCACCTAAAATCATACCAAATACAAAAACCGCTGCATCACCATCGCCTTCTCCTGCAAGGAAGAGTTGTCTGCCTGGGCATCCCCCTGCAAGGGTAAATGCGAGGCCTGCAAGGAGCATCCCACCAAAGTTCCACAGACTCATTGTATGGGCAACAGGCTGTTTTGAAAATCCGGGGTTGAATTGCCCGAGGGCAAGGTTTGTAATAAAGGCAAACACAATTAGAGAAATAAACCCTAATAAGAGGTGGGTCTGTCGAAAGAGAATGAAATCTCGGATAGCCCCCATGGTGCAGAACCTGCTTCTCTGGGCAAGAAATCCTATAAATACACCTGCAATCAACGAGATATAAAGGGGGGCATGCATGGAGCCAGGGCCTTTTACACTGTAAAATAATATACCATTTTTTTCCTGGTTCGGTATCTGGGGAAATATGAGCATTAACACAAGAAAGCCAAGCATGGTTAAAGGCATGAGCCATCCAACGGTTGTGTGTGCTGGCTGTGACCTTCCGAGGTTATATCCGTTTTTAAGAAATAATGTACCAATCCATATGCCTGTAATCAGCCCCAAAAGACCGAATATGGCATTTCCGTCACCTCCGGCGAGTCTAAGGGCTGCCCTCCAGGGACAACCTAAAAATACAAGACCGCCTATCATGGCAAATACACCGAGAATAAAACGCACAACAGGGGCAGAGCCTGTCCTTGCCCTGAATTCTCTAAACAGATATGCAGCCACCATAGAGCCTAAAACAAATCCTATTATTTCAGGACGCATATACTGAACAGGCGATACCCTATGCAGCCCTAAGGCACCAGCTATGTCCCTTTCAAAACAAGCCACACACACACCCATATTAGGGGGGTTACCCAATTTCTGTAAAAGAGGCGCAAGAACACCAATTATAGCCCCGGCTGTGATGATACCCCAAGGGGATGCAAAAAAACTAAACTTTTTTTGAGTCATTTTTATCCTCCTCTATTTTTAATTTTTGATTGCAGAGGAAGGATTCATTGTTGAGGGGTTATATGATGATGGTCAGGAAGGTTCTATAAAGATCTATCGAGTCTTATACGGGAAGCCCCTTTATTCCTTCCTCTGTTTTCTATTAAGGCCTGACCCAGGCCTTCTTGTTATTCAGGTTAAAGACAGAGGAACAAAAGGCTTTCCCATAGTTTCACCTCCCTTTCTATATGATGTTATATGATTTTATATACATTTTTTATTTTTAAAAAGTCAACCTAAAACCTTGCCCCTTCTTTTTAATGTATCTCCATGATTTATGGGTTTTACATCCTTTTTTTCCTTCTCATAAACAGTGATTGTATTTAGCCCTTCAAAAAGCTTTTTAATCTCCGAAATCTCATCGGGTCTTAAGGGCTCTACATCGCATGGTCTTAAGGGCGTATTTATCTGCACTTCATCGGGGTTTAGTTTTTTTGTTATCTCGGCAATTTTTCTCGCAGATGTTATATTTTCTTTTATAAACATGACCTGTAAGGCAAACTTACCGCAGAAATTTTTTTTAAAATCCGTAAGACCCTGTATTAAGGTCTTAAATTCTATACCTTCTGCAGGTTTGTTTATCTTTAGAAAGGTTCCCTCTGTATCCGCATCGAGTTTTGCGATAACAAGGTCAGCATTAGATAGGTCTTCCTGCACGTCTTTGCGATTTATAAGGGTTGAGTTGGTAATCACAGCTATTTTTTCTTTTCTTATTTTTCTTATTGATCTGATGGCTTCGCCTAAATTGAGTGCCAGGGTAGG
>JAOAFK010000064.1 GCA_026416315.1 Syntrophorhabdaceae bacterium
TGCCATATCAGAATTAAAAGACATAGATTTTAAGGCTACATTCGGTTGTCATAAAAGGGAGGATTTTTTAACAAATGAACTGATTGTTTTGAGTCCCGGGGTAGATTCTAATATGCCTATTATAAAAGAGGCAAAAGAAAAGGGTATAATGGTAATAGGTGAGATAGAGCTTGCATCCTATTATGTACAAGAACCCATTATAGCTATTACGGGAACAAACGGCAAAACAACGGTGACCACACTCCTCGGTGAGATATTCAGGGCGCAATTCGGTGAAATATTTGTGGGCGGAAATATTGGCAATCCTTTGATTGATTATGTCATAGGTGGAAAAAAGACAAAATTTGTAATCGTTGAGATAAGTAGTTTCCAGCTTGAGACAATACATACATTCCATCCCCATATTTCAGTGCTCCTTAACATTACAGAGGATCACCTCGATAGATATAAAAGTTTTAATGAATACAGAGATGCAAAACTAAGAATATTTGAAAATCAGACACAAGAGGATATGGCCGTTATCAATAAAAGGATAGATATGGATATGCCTATCAGGCCAAAAAAATTTTATTTTTCAGTAGATGAGGTCTTAGATGAAGGGGCATTTTATAAAGATGGCTTTATGCATGTGAGGCTCGAAGGAAAAGAGTACATATACAGAAGGGAACTTTCTCCTCTTTTAGGAGACCACAATACAGAAAATCTTCTATCCTGTTTGATAGTGGCCCATATTGCTGGAATTAAAAAAGAGGTCATAGAGGATGTTATTGCTAAATTTAAGGGTCTACCCCACAGGGTTGAGTTTGTGAGGGATATAGAAGGTGTAAAATTCATAAATGATTCAAAGGCAACAAATGTGGATGCCACAAAAAGGGCCCTCGAAGGGTTAAAAGGCAGGGTAATTCTTATCGCAGGTGGTAAAGACAAAGGTGGAAGCTACAAAGAAATAGCCCCTGAGATGGAAAAGCTAAAGGCCATGATACTTATTGGAGAGGCAAAGGAGAGAATCGAAAAGGAATTGGGTGGATATACGAGAATCTATAAAGTAAATGATTTAAAAGAGGCGGTATATAAAGCTTATGAAATTGCTGAAAAGCATGATATTGTTCTTCTTTCACCTATGTGCAGCAGTTTCGATATGTTTAGTAACTACAAAGAAAGAGGAAATATCTTTAAAGATATTGTGGGGTCTCTGTGAAAAAGGCGATTATCCTTATTTTTACTGTAATGTTTTTTTTCAGTATGTTCTGGCATATAAACATCGTAAATGCTCTATTGATATTTTTGGGTATAGCCCTGTCATTTGCCCTTTATAGAATCCCTGACAGAATAATCCTTTCCATGAAATACCCCTTTATCGTTTCACAGTTCGCCTTAACTGCCCTATTTTTTATATATCCCCATATACACTATAAACACTATATGGAGGCACCTGTTGAATTCATTGCCTTCTACAGCATTTTATTTTATCTTGTTTCATTAAAAGATAATATAGATTCCCTGTTCAAGGAAGTCCTTGCAACATCAATTCTTTTCTTTTCTGCGTTTTTTAACCTTTTAATGATTAATAAACCTGCATTTATCATCTCTATAAGTTTACCTGTAATACTTTTTCTCTTCATAAAAGGCCACAACAGGGTCATACCTTTTTTAGCAGGATACCTAATAATTATACTTATGGTTTTGATTTTAAAAAAGATTCCAATTGTAGGCAACGGTTTTTCCTTTAATAATGAAATCCAGAGGTATATGCTCATCCTTGCACCCCTTTTACTCTTTATTTGGAGCTTCATCAGGCTTGTGAAGGACACAAGTGTTCTTAAGGTTATTTCTTTTATGGTTTTATTGTTTGTAATGCTGGATATTATGATTACTGTAGGAATACGATTTTCAAGCAGTATCTTATATCAACCATTGACTGCCATTTTAATCTTATCGCCTGTGGCAGGTATCATGATGAGAGAAGGAAAGGGGTGAATATGAAGTTGTTTATTGCAGCAGGCGGTACAGGTGGCCATGTCTTTCCCGGGATATCTGTGGCTGACAGGTTTACTGCCATGTCACATGATCATGAGGTAGTTTTCATCGGGACAAAAGGTGGTATTGAAGACAGGGTGGTACCAGCTTCAGGATACAGACTCATTCATGTGGAGGCAAGACAGTTCTCTGGCAGAAATATCCTGTATAAATTCATTACCATAACAGGACTCATAAAAAGTATCCATGATTGCATAAATATCATAAAAAGAGAAAATCCCCAGGCTATTCTCGGCATGGGTGGATTTGCCTCGGTTCCGATGGTGATTGCCGGGTTCCTCCATAAGACACCTATTTTTCTACACGAACAGAATGTCCAGCCGGGACTTGCAAACAAAATCCTTGCAAAATATGCAAAGACCATATTTATAAGCTTTGAAGAGACAAGGCATTATTTGGGCAGGGCAAGGACAATACTTACTGGGAATCCCATAAGGCAATCATTAAAAAAACCTTATGCAGCAGAAGAAAAGGATTATTTTGGAATATTTGTATTCGGCGGCAGCAGAGGTGCAAGAAGCATAAATCAGGCAGTGGTTGACCTTTTAAATTACATAAGTGACTACAGAGACAGAATTTTTATCTTTCATCAGACAGGTATAGATGACTATGAAGGGGTATCTTCCATCTATAAAGATTCTGGGATAAGGCATGAGGTGTTTCCCTTTACGGATAATATGGCATACTATTATAGGCATGCGGATCTTGTCATATCAAGAAGTGGTGCAAGCACCATTTTTGAGCTTGCATACTTTAAAAAACCCGCAATACTAATCCCCTATCCTTTTTCAGCAGGACAGCATCAGTGGAAAAATGCCATTCAGGTTGAAAGGATAGGCGGCGGTCATATAATAGAAAACAGCGAGGCAAACGGTGAAAGACTTTTTTATGCCATAAAAAGACTTATGGATGAGCCAGAGCTTTTAAAAACAATGGGTGACAATATGGGAAGGTTGTATATAGAAGATGCCGAAGGACTAATTATAAAGGGGATATTAAATGGTATTTCATAAGATAGAAAAGATCCATTTTGTAGGTATTGGCGGCATTGGCATGAGCGGTATTGCAGAGGTGCTCATAAATCTTGGATTTACTATAACCGGTTCAGATATAAGAAAAAATGAGACCACAGAAAGACTTGAAAGGCTTGGAGCAAAGATATTCTATGGGCATAAAGAAGAAAATGTATTTGGAGCAGATGTGGTTGTAATATCATCAGCTGTGAGGTTAGACAACCCTGAAGTTCTAAAAGCAAAAGAACTCTTTATCCCTGTTATCCAAAGGGCAGAGATGCTTGCAGAACTTATGAGAATGAAATACAGTATTGCCGTTGCAGGGGCCCATGGAAAGACCACCACAACTTCTCTTATAGCCACAATACTTGCCACAGCCGGTTTTGACCCAACCTGTGTAATAGGTGGAAAGTTAAACAGTCTCGGTAGCAATGCAAAATTAGGAAGCAGCAAATATCTTGTGGCAGAGGCAGATGAAAGTGATGGAACGTTTTTGCTTTTGTTCCCCACAATTGCTGTAGTGACAAACATCGATTTAGAGCATCTCGATTTTTATAAAGACTTAAACGAGATAAAGGCTGCATTTTTAACATTTTTGAACAAGGTGCCTTTTTATGGCATGGATATAATATGTATAGATAATCCTAACCTGCAGAGTCTCATTCCTTATCTGAAAAGAAGATACATCACCTATGGACTTTCTAAACAGGCTGACATAAGGGCCACAGATATCAGGATGGAAGGGTTTAAAACCACATGCAGGGTGATTTATAGAGAAAAAGAACTCGGTGAATTGACCATGACAATACCAGGTATCCATAATGTTGTAAACGGCCTTGCAGCCTGTGCAGTGGGTATTGAACTCGACATACCCTTTGAAAAAATTACAGAGGCCTTGGGTTCATTTACAGGCATTCAGAGAAGGTTAGAGGTCAAATGGGATGGTAGGATCAGGCTTATAGATGACTACGGACATCATCCCACAGAGATCAAGGCAACACTTTTTTCTTTGAGAAATATGTGCAAAGGAAGAATCATTGTGGCATTCCAACCCCATAGGTTTACAAGGACAAAGGCCCTTATGGATGAATTTGTCACATCCTTTAATGAGGCAGATGTACTGATCCTCACA
>JAOAFK010000090.1 GCA_026416315.1 Syntrophorhabdaceae bacterium
AACATCATATTTTTCACAAAGCCCAACTGCTGCACGGAGTCCAGCAAGACCTCCGCCCACTATGACGATATCATGGTTTAGCATGTTAAGAAACGATAAAATATATATAAATCAATATAATGGAGATAATACCTGCAACAGTATTGGATAACCAAAAAAGTTTTTTCTCTTTCCTGTATCCGAAATCTATCAAAATCGTCCTTAATCCGTATATACTGTGAAAAGTAAAAAGAATGAGTATTAATATATCAATTACCGGTTGTCTATGTAAACTTAGTGCCCAGTCCGGTTTATTCTCCTTGGTGAAGAGAAAAAAACTTGTGAGAATTTTTATGCCAAAAAGAACTATCAAAGATACCCCGCTTATCCTGTGAAAAAGCCATATGAACATAACACTTTCTACTTAACAATTGAAAAAAAAGTTGTCAAGAAAAAAGTGTATTTTTGTATACGAAATTTTGTTGTAATGAATTTACTTCTTCTAATTAGGCAGAAACAAAGGAATATATTTTTCTTATAAAAAGCTCTTCTTGTTTTTCCCCACTCAGATACATATTTGTCCTTTACCATTAAAACACAATTAAATATTAGCATTCCTGACTAATATTCATGAGCACACTGCCTTCATTCTGCTGATGGGATAGTCTCTTTTGAAAACCTTAAATTAAGTCTTCTTTTAAAAGGATAATAGAAGTTGATTTAATGCGATTAACCTAATCATTTCATCCGCATTTATTCTTTATAGAGAGAAGGTATGAGGTTGTTGTATCTATTTAGTAAATTTGTTATTTCTTGACTTGATAGCGCCTAAACATATATAATTAGTGACTTTTTAGTGGAGGTAGACCTTGAGGGATAAATACTGTGGGTTCGTAAATATAGAAGATGTGGGTAAGGAAGTACTCCTTGCAGGGTGGGTTTATAGAAGAAGGGATCATGGAGGGCTTGTTTTTGTTGATTTAAGGGATATTACTGGGGTTGTTCAAATTGTGTTTTCTCCGGATATATCAAAACAGGCCCATAAAATGGCAGGAGATATTAAACAGGAGTATGTAATTCAAATAAAAGGTCGGGTTGAAAAAAGACCAGAGGGCACTGAAAACCCCAACATTTCTACTGGGATGGTAGAGGTCCTTGTAAAAGAACTCGTGATATTAAATATTTCTAAAACCCTTCCTTTTCAACTCGATGAAGATGAACCAAATGAAACCGTAAAATTAAAATATAGATATCTCGATATGAGAAGGCCTTCGATACAGGAAATCTTTATCACAAGGAGCAAGGTTTATAAAGCAGTAAGAGACTATCTTGTTTCCCATGGATTTTATGAATTTGAAACTCCAATGCTTACAAAGAGTACACCAGAAGGGGCGAGGGATTTTATTGTGCCGAGCCGATTGAATCCAGGCACATTTTATGCCCTTCCTCAGTCGCCTCAACTATTTAAACAGATTCTGATGATCGCAGGATTTGATAGATATTTTCAGATTGTAAGGTGTTTCAGGGACGAAGATTTAAGGGCAGACAGACAGCCTGAATTCACACAAATAGACATGGAGATGAGCTTTGTAGATGTGGAGGATGTTATAAACATATCAGAGGGGCTTATAAAGGAGATATATAAGACCATAAAGGGTGAGACATTAAAAGACGCATTTCCAAGGATGACCTATGAGGATGCCATAAATACATATGGTACAGACAAACCTGATCTGAGATTTGGTTTACCCATCTTAGACATTACAAATATATTTAAAAAAACAGATTTCGGGGTTATAAAAAAGGCAATAGAAAATAAAGGCATTGTAAAGTCTATTGTACTGAAGGGTAAAAATCTTTCAAGAAAAGACTTGGATGCATCAGTGGATGTGGCAAAACAGATAGGTGCAGAGGGGCTTATCTGGATAAGAAAAGAAGGCGAGACCCTTCAATCACCTGTTGTTAAGTATTTAAAGGAGGAGGAAAAATTAGCTCTGATAGAAAGACTTGAAGTAAAAGACAGTGATGTAATCTTTATAATGACAGGCAATAGACAAAAAGTAAATGAACTTATGGGAAGATTCAGATTATATCTTGGTGAAAGATACAATCTCATAGACAGAAATCAATTTAAGTTTCTATGGGTTACCGATTTCCCCCTTTTCGAATACAGTGAAGAGCAGAAGAGGTATGTGGCATCCCATCATCCTTTTACAGCATCTAAAACCGATATAAGGCAATTCAATGGGGATTATGAATCTTTAAAATCTAAGGCATATGATCTTGTTTTAAACGGTGTGGAAATAGGTGGTGGAAGCATCAGAATTTACAGAAAGGATGAACAGATGGAGATGTTCAGACTTTTGAAGATAGAGGAGGAAGAGGCACAGGAAAAATTCGGTTTTCTCCTTGAGGCCCTTGAGATGGGTGCACCTCCTCATGGGGGTATTGCCTTCGGTTTTGATAGGATTCTTATGATGCTTTTAGACCAGGATAGCATAAGGGATGTAATACCATTTCCAAAGACGCAAAAAGGTGTGTGTCTTTTAACAGATGCGCCATCGAGGGTTACCCAGAAGCAATTAAATGAGTTGAGAATAAGGGTTATCCATGAGAAGCAGTAGAAATTCTATCAAATGAAGCTATTTTATTAATATTTAAAGTTTTTAAAAAAGCATCAGGAAGGTGTAACATGAAGAAAAAAAAGGGTTTTATATTTAAAAATGAATTAAAGCAGAAGAAATATCCCCTCATTGATGTGGAAGAGCCACAACTATTTAAAGATATATTCCCCTTTACAGAGGTTTGTAAGGTTAAATTTGACCATAAGATAGAACTCATTGACCCTCCTGATGAAATATATATTACTGATACTACTTTCAGGGACGGCCAGCAATCAAGACCTCCATTTACAGTGAAGCAGATAGAAGACCTGTTTGATCTCATACATCAGTTAAGCGGACCTAATGGTGTAATAAGACAGAGTGAATTTTTCTTATATACGGACAAGGATAAGGAGGCCCTATCAAGATGTCTTGAAAAGGGTTACAAATACCCTGAGATTACAGGATGGATAAGGGCTAATAAAGAAGACCTCGAACTTGTAAAACAGTTCGGTTTAAAGGAAACAGGGATATTAACGAGCGCCTCTGACTACCATATATTTTTGAAACTAAAAAAAACACGCTCGCAAGTTTTTAAAGACTATTTAAAAATAGTAGAGAAAACCCTTGAACACGGTATAATCCCGAGATGTCATTTTGAAGATATAACAAGGGCAGATATCTATGGATTCTGCGTGCCCTTTGCTCAGGCATTAATGGAGCTATCCCAGCAGGCAAAGATACCTGTAAAGATTAGACTATGTGATACCCTGGGATTGGGTATTACGTATCCTGGTGCTGCATTGCCCCGTTCTGTTGGAAAAATCATAAGGGCAATGATAGATGATGCAGGGGTGCCTTCAGAATATCTTGAATGGCATGGTCATAATGATTTTAACAAGGTTATTATAAACAGTGTTAGTGCATGGCTTTATGGATGTACCTATGTGAACGGGACGCTCCTTGGGATTGGCGAGAGAACAGGTAATGCCCCTATAGAGAGCCTTATTATGGAATATATCTCTCTAACTGGTAATAATAACGGTATACAGACACAGGTCATCACCCAGATTAGAAATTATTTTGAAAAGGAAATAGGCCATCATATACCGAAACAGCAACCATTCATTGGTTCTGATTTTAATGCCACATCTGCCGGTATCCATATTGATGGCCTTGCAAAGAATGAAGAGATATACATCCCCTTTGATACCAATAAGATTTTGAATAGACCCATTGCCGTAAATATCACTGATAAATCAGGCCTTGCCGGTATTGCCCACTGGATAAATTCTTATTTTGCCTTAACAGGAAATGATAGGATACAGAAGACACATCCAGGGGTGGCAAAGATAAACAAGTGGATACTCAAACAATACGATGAAGGTAGGGTAACGTGTATCTCTGAAGAGGAGATGGAGCATCTCACAAGAAGATATATCCCGGAAATATTTGTATCTGAATTCGAACTCATAAAGAAGAGGGCATATGATATGGCAGCACATCTTATTGAAAGATATATTGAAGAACCAAAGATAAGAAGCATGATCCCAGAGCAACAGGAAGAGGTATTAAAAGGTATTGTTGAGGAGTATCCTTTTATCCAGTTTGCTTACACGGTCAATAGTGAAGGCATAAAAATCACAAAAAACATAACCCAGGCAGTAGATAGGGCAAAATATTATAAGATTGGTCTGCATGATGATTTCTCAGATAGGGATTGGTTTATACAACCCATGAAGACAGGCAAGGTTTATGTTACAGACCTTTATACATCGAGAATAACAGGGGCTCTATGTGTTACAGTATCAGGGCCCATAAGGGATGATTATGGAGATATTGTGGGTGTACTGGGTCTTGATATAAAATTTGAAGATTTAACAAAGGTTGAGGAGGGATAACACAGTGGGTAAAACTCTTGCAGAGAAAATTTTAAGCATAAATACAAAAAAGGATGTTGCCCAGAGCGAATATATTCTCGTTAATGTTGACAGGATTTTACTTCAGGATGGAACTGCGCCCCTTGCCATCAGGCAATTTTTAGAAATGGGTTTTAATAAACTCTTTGACGGTAAAAAGGTTAATTTTTTTATCGACCATGCATCACCAAGTCCTAAGATGGAATTATCTAACGACCATATATTTATAAAAGAATTTGCAAAAAAATATGGGGCAAATGTTTTTGATGTTGGAGATGGTATATGTCATCAGATTATTTCAGAAAAGCTTATATGTCCTACTGAAGTTCTTGTGGGGGCAGATTCTCATACATGTACAGGTGGTGCATTGTGTGCGTTTTCAACAGGTATGGGTTCGACAGATATAGCTGCAACAATGGGATTGGGTAAAACGTGGATGAGAGTGCCTGAATCATTCAGGTTCAATATTTACGGAAGGTTTCAAAAAGGTGTGACATCTAAAGACCTTATTTTAAAAATTATAGGTATGATTGGTGCCGATGGTGCAACATATAAATCTATGGAATTTATGGGAGAAGGGATTGATTTAATGGATGTGGATGATAGGATGACCATAGCGAATATGGCTGTCGAAGCTGGGGCGAAATGTGGTCTTTTCCCTTCAGATGAGATGACTTTAAAATACCTTAAAACAAAGGGAAGGGAGAAGGCATTTTTAGAGATAAAACCCGATGACACTGCATACTATGAAAGGTCATATGATATTGATTTAGATACCCTTACACCATGTGTGAGCCTTCCCCATCAGGTTGATAATCTAAAGAGCCTTGAGGATGATGAAACAAAAAATATTTCTGTAAATCAAGTATTTATTGGTTCATGCACAAATGGCCGTCTGAATGACTTAAGTATCGCTGCTTCTATATTGAAAGGGAAAAAAAGGCACAAAGACGTAAGGCTCATTGTGTGCCCTGCATCTCGTGATGTATACGGTAGAGCTTTGAAAGAAGGTATCTTATCCATACTTTTTGATGCAGGGGCAACAATTATACCCCCGGGATGCGGTCCTTGTATTGGTCTGCATCTTGGCGTATTGGGAAACAATGAGATTTGTGTATCTACTTCAAATAGAAATTTTTTAGGCAGGATGGGAAATCCAGACTCAAGTATCATCCTTGCATCGCCTGCTACTGCTGCTGCAAGTGCACTAACAGGCAAGCTTACGGATCCAAGGGAGGTTCTTTAAATGATCATCAAAGGAAAGGCATGGCGTTTTGGTGATAACATATCTACAGACCATATAATCCCTGGCAGGTTTTACCATCTGAGGTCAAACCTTGATGAATTGAAAAAACATGTATTCGATGACATTGCGCCGGATTTCTATAATAGGATATCAAAAGGTGACATAATAGTAGCAGGTAACAATTTTGGTCTTGGATCTTCAAGGGAGCATGCCCCTCTTATTATAAAAATGGCAGGAATTGATGCCATTGTGGCAAAATCCTTTGCAAGGATATTTTACAGGAATGCCATAAATGTTGGTCTTGCAGCTATAATATGCGATGTGGATGATGTGCAAGAAGGTGATATCCTTGAAATAAAAGTCGATAAGGGGGTTTTGTTAAACATTACACAACATAATGAAAAAAGATTCTCTCCCCTTCCACCTATTATGATGGACATTTTAAAGGAAGAGGGGCTCATTAGATACATTAAAAAATACGGGGGATTAAATATCTGATGGATATCATTGAGATTGCATATATAGAGGGTGATGGCTCCGGTGAGGATATTTGGAGGGCATCAAAGGGTATTTTTGAAGAGGCAGTTTTAAGGGCATATGGGGGTGAAAAATCTATAAGATGGATAAACCTTATCGCCGGCCAGAAGTCCCTTGATAAAGAAGGGGTACTCCTCCCAGAGGAAACCTTAAAAACAATAAAAAATAAAAAATGTGCCATAAAAGGACCCCTTACAACCCCTGTGGGTGGAGGATTTAGAAGTGTCAATGTATATTTAAGACAGGTGTTTGACCTTTATGTGTGCATGAGGCCAATAAGATACTTTTCTGGCCTACCAAGTCCCCTTAAGAGACCTAATGGAATAGATTTAATTATCTTCAGGGAAAATACGGAGGATATATATAAGGGGATTGAGTGGCAAGAAGGTACAGAAGAGGCGAGAAGGTTTATTGATTTTATCAGAGAAAAATCAGGGATTGAAATATCATATGATTCAGGGATAGGTATAAAACCTATAAGTAAAAGGGGAACCCAGAGGTTTACGAAATGGGTGATAGAATATGCCATAAAAAATAAGAGAAAATCTATTACAGTTGTTCACAAAGGCAATATTATGAAATACACAGAGGGTTCATTCAGGCAGTGGGCATTAGAGACAGGAAAAGAATTTCATGAATATATAAGATTTGAGGATGAAAAACCTCAAGAAGCTATAGAAGACACACGTATTGTTATGAATGACAGGATTGCAGATAATATGTTTATGCAGATAATTTTAAAGCCACAGGATTATGATATACTTTTATGTCCCAATCTAAACGGTGATTATCTTTCTGATGCCTGTGCCGGTTTAATTGGCGGACTTGGTGTGGCCCCTGGTGCAAACATAGGTGATGATGTTGCCATATTTGAACCAACCCATGGCAGCGCACCTAAATATGCAGGCAAAGATATGATTAACCCTACTTCCTTTATCCTTTCTGGTGCATTGATGTTTAGGTATTTAGGCTTAGAAAAGGTGGCACACCTAATAGAAGATGCTGTTCAGAAGACAATACAATCAAAAATCGTGACATATGACCTTGCAAGAAGTATGGATGGTATAACCCCTGTAAAATGTTCTAAGTTCGGTGAGGAAGTAACAAAAAGAATAGTAGAAAATTCATAGGGGTGCTATAATATTTAAAGGTGAACCATGTTAGAAGAAATAAAGCAAAAGATAGATGCACTGAAAGAAAGAATTGATATTTTAAGAGGCTATCTTTGACCTTTCAAGTATACAGAAAAAAATATCAGAACTCGATTCAGAAATATCAAAGGAATCATTCTGGAACGATCAGATAAAAGCACAAGCCATTCTAAAAGAAAGATCTTCTTTAAGCGAAGAAATAGATAGGTGGTATAAAAAAGAAGCTGAGCTTGAGGAGATAGAGATACTTTTTGATATTGCAAAAACGACAGAAGACCAAAACGATATAAAAGAACTTATAAAAAGGGTTGAAGACCTTGAGAGATCCATTGAAACCTATGAAATAGAAAGGATGCTCTCCGGTGAAAATGACAACGAAAATGCCATAGTATATATAAATGCAGGCGCAGGCGGAACTGAGGCTCAAGATTGGGCTGAAATGTTACTTCGAATGTATCTCAAATGGGCCGAAAAAAAGGGTTTTGAAACTCAGATTGTAGATATGTTACCTGGAGAAGAGGCGGGTATAAAAAACGTAACTTTCATGGTAAAGGGTAAATATGCCTATGGATATTTGAAGTGTGAATCTGGTATTCACAGGCTTGTCCGTATATCTCCTTTTGATGCAAACAATAGAAGACATACATCCTTTGCATCGGTCTATGCATATCCAGAGGTACCTGATAATATTGTAATTGATATCAAAGATGAAGACTTAAAAATAGATACATTCAGATCAAGCGGCCCAGGTGGACAGCACGTAAACAGAACAGAATCTGCCATAAGAATTACCCATATACCGACAGGCATTGTGGTTCAGTGCCAAAACGAAAGGTCCCAACATAAAAACAGAGCAATTGCCATGTCAATACTCAAAGCAAGATTATATGAGTTAGAAAAGAAAAAACAGGAAGAGAAGATGAATGCCCTGAATAAAGAAAAAAAGGAAATTGCCTGGGGAAGTCAGATACGTTCTTATGTACTCCATCCATATAAACTCATAAAAGACCACAGAACGAAGGTTGAGATCCATAATGCAGAGGCGGTGCTCGATGGGGAGATAGATCCCTTTATAAAGGCATACCTTTTGTTCTTGACTTTTCAACAAAAAATGGATTAATTAATATTCATGGAACTGTTCACTGACAATAGAATAGAAGAGCTTGAAAAAAAGATAGATTTGCTTATTAAAAATTACAGGGCATTTAAAGAAGAAAAAGAACAGCTTTCAATAAAGATGGAGAAACTTGAAAAAGAGAATGAGGAACTGAAGAGAAGATTGGATGAAACTGCCAATGAAAGAAAGCTTGTTCTTGATAAGGTCGTGGGTATCCTGGAAAAGCTCGAGACCCTTGACTTTTAGGTTTAGATGGATAAACGGGTTGAAGTTACAATATTAAATCAACCATTTGTTTTTATAGGAGAAGATGAAGAAAGGATTAAAAGATTAGCAAAGTTTGTGGATGAAAAAGTAAATCACGTTATAAAAGATTATGGGATAATAAATACCTTGAATGCAGTGATTATGGCTATGATGGAGTTGACAGATGAATATCTTGAATTTAGGGAACAGGCAGAAAAATTTGAAGGAATGGCATTAAAAATTTTAAGAAAGGTAGAAGAAATTGAAGTTCCCTGCGATGTTCGTGATAAATGGTAATCTTAGAGCCAACACCTCTTTTATGGGGGTCTTCCATTACCGGTGTGTGCAGGCTCACAAATTGGGTGAGAAGCCTAATCCGGTAAATAGACGCCCACTTTAAATTGAGGTTCAAGAAATACTGTTTACACGGCATCTGCGGGGTTTTTTTATTTTTAAGGGGTAGTAGTAGAGGAAACTGAAATTTAATATAAATAGTTTTAAAATGTGGAGGCTTTTGAGACCTTACTTTAAAAGTTAATATTTTTTCCTCTCTATGAAACCCCTTTCATACATAAGGGGGCACTTTGAACACAATTATATACATAATAATTTTTATAGTCGCCTTTTTTCTCGGGTTGATCCTTGCTATATTTGTCCAGAAGAAAAAGATAGGCGAATATGAAAAAATAGGTAAAAAGATACTGGAAGATGCAAAAAAAGAGGCGGATGTTTTAATCCGGGAGGCATCTGTCCAGGCAAAAGACATTGCAATCCAGGCAAAAAACGAATTTGAACAGGAGATCAAATCAAGGCGTATTGAACTCCAAAATGCAGAGAAAAGGCTAGCCCAGAAAGAGGCAACAATTGACAAAAAGATTGACCTCCTCGATAAAAAAGAAGAGGAGCTGTCAAAAAAGGAAAAGGAGATATTAAGTAAACAAACAGCCCTTGATGCAAAAATAAAAGAACTGGATACATTACTCATAAAAGAAAGGGAAACCCTTGAGAAGATATCAGGCCTAACATCTGAGGAGGCCAAAAAACTCCTTATGCAGATGATGGAAGATGAGGCACGGTATGAAGCCATAAAGATATGCAAGAAAATAGAAGAGGATGCGAGAGATAATGCAGATAAAAAGGCTAAAGAGATCATAGCCACTGCAATCCAGAGATATGCTGGCGAGTATGTGGGCGAAAACACAGTATCAGTCATTGCCCTTCCGAATGAGGAGATGAAGGGTAGAATAATCGGAAGGGAAGGGAGAAACATTAGGGCCCTTGAGGCAGCAACAGGTGTGGACATAATAATTGATGATACCCCTGAAGCGGTTATCCTTTCCTGTTTTAATCCCATAAGGCGGGAGGTGGCAAGGATAGCTATAGAAAGACTCATAACTGATGGAAGGATCCATCCTGCAAGGATAGAAGAGATAGTCTCAAAAGTTGCAGAGGAGATGGAGATAAAGATAAAAGAGGCGGGTGAACAGGCTGTATTCGACTTAGGTATTCATAATGTTCATCCTGAGATAGTAAAGCTTATAGGCAGATTAAAATACAGAAGCAGTTATGCCCAAAATGTTTATCAGCATTCCCTTGAAGTTGCATTCATCTGTGGTATTATTGCTTCTGAATTAAGACTCAATATAAAGATGGCAAAAAGGGCGGGCTTACTTCACGATATTGGAAAGGCAGTTGACCATGAGATAGAAGGTTCCCATGCATTTATTGGTGCAGACTTAGCAAAAAAATACGGAGAGAGTGATGAGATTGTTCATGCTATCATGGCACATCACGAAGATGTGGAGGCAATAAGCATACTTGATGTAATAGTCCAGGCAGCAGATGCCCTATCAGGGGCAAGACCAGGTGCAAGAAGGGAAATGCTGGAAACCTATGTTAAAAGGCTTGAAGAGTTGGAACGTATAGCAAACAGTTTTCATGGAGTAGAAAAGTCCTATGCCATTCAGGCTGGAAGGGAGATAAGGATAGTGGTAAGTAGTGATAAGGTTACAGATGAAGAGATTTTTATGCTCTCAAAAGACATTGCAAAAAAGATAGAGACGGATCTATCATATCCTGGACAGATAAAGGTCGTGGTGATTAGGGAAACAAGGGCAGTGGAGTATGCAAGATAATGAGATCAAAATCCTTTTTCTTGGTGATGTAATAGGAAAACCTGGCAGAAAGGCAATAGAAAAGGTTGCAAAAACATTCGATGTTGATTTTTTTATAGTAAACGGTGAGAATCTTGCAGGCGGTATAGGACTCACACCTAAAACAGCCCTTGAAGTGTTATCATACGGAGTGGATGCCATAACTACCGGTAATCATGTGTGGAAAAAAAAAGAAATCATTCCTTTTTTAATGGGTGAAACAAGGGTTTTAAGACCCCTTAATTACCCTTGTGGTACCCCTGGGTCTGGTTATTGTCTCTTAAAAAAAAACAATAAATCCATATATGTTGTAAATATTGAAGGCCGTGTTTTTATGAATCATCTTGAATGCCCCTTCAGGACAATAGATGACTTTTTAAAACAAATTGACGATACCATCCCTGTTGTTGTTGATTTTCATGCAGAGGCTACCTCAGAAAAGATTGCTATGGGCTGGTTTTTAGACGGAAGGGTTTCTGCAGTTATTGGAACCCATACCCATGTGCAGACATCTGATAAAAGGATACTTCCTCATGGGACAGGCTACATAACAGATGTAGGCATGACAGGGAGTATTGATTCTGTGATAGGCATGGAAAAGAAGGCAGTGCTTGAGAAGTTTATTACCATGATACCTCAGAAATACGAGGTGGGAAAAGAAAATGTTGAAGCCCAGGGTGTTATATTAAAAATTGATATTCAGACTAAAAAATGCCTTGAGATAGAGACGATTAGAGAAAAGATTTAAAAAGAGGGGTAATAAATGGATATAGAAAAGCAGATTGAAATCATAAAAAGAGGGGTTGTAGATCTTGTGACAGAAGATGAACTGCGTGAGAGATTACATAAAGCACAGAAAGAAAATAGACCTCTTAGGGTAAAGCTTGGATTAGACCCCACCGCTCCAGATTTACATCTCGGTCATACAGTGGTGTTACAAAAATTAAAACAGTTTCAGGAATTGGGGCACACTGCCATATTTCTAATAGGTGATTTTACCGGTATGATAGGCGACCCAACAGGTAGAATAGAGACAAGACCTGCTTTAACAAAAGAAGAACTCCTTGCCAATGCCGAGACTTACAAAAAACAGGTTTTTAAAATCCTTGACCCTGAAAAAACAGAGATAAGATTTAACAGTGAGTGGTTCGAGGCCATGAACGCCTCTGATATGATAAGACTCTGTGCCAAATACACAATGGCAAGGATGATGGAAAGAGAGGATTTTAGAAACCGTTTTCAGAATAACATACCCATCAGTATACATGAATTTTTGTATCCTCTGGTTCAGGGCTATGATTCTGTGGCACTACATGCAGATGTTGAATTGGGTGGGCATGATCAGATTTTTAATCTCTATGTGGGACGTGATCTCCAGAGGGCATACGGACAGGAAGCACAGATCATTGTAACAGTGCCTTTACTTGAAGGTATTGATGGAATAAACAAGATGAGTAAAAGCTATGGTAATTATGTGGGTATTGATGAACCACCAGATGTTATATTCGGAAAACTCATGTCTATTTCAGATGAACTCATGCTCAAATACTACGAACTTTTAAGTGATATAAGCTTAGAGGAGCTAAAATCATTAAAAGAGGGTATAAAAAATGGTAGGATTCATCCAAAAGATGCAAAGGTAAAATTTGCAAAAGAGATTATTGCAAGATTTCATAGTAAAGAGGCAGCAGAGGCAGCGCATTTAAATTTTGAAAAGGTCTTTAAAGAAAAAGAGATCCCTGAAGATATAGAAACTATTGAAATAAAAAAAGATGAAGTGGAAAGATGGCTTCCTAAATTACTGTTTAATACAGGCATGGTTTCATCCACATCAGAGGGCAAGAGGATGATCAGTCAAGGTGCTGTAATGATAAATGGCGAAAAGGTGAAATCAGAAGATACACCCATAATAGATGAGCTTGTTATAAAGGTGGGCAAAAGAAGATTTAAAAGAATAATTCTAAGATAATGTCCCTATTTATTTCTAAAAAAGATCCATCTTGTATGGGTTGACAAATTAATAGAAAATACTTAAAAATATGGAAATGACAAATAAAAAAAGGAGGTTTTAATGGGAAGCGCAAAGGCAGTAAATGATGGCAATTTTCTTACTGAGGTTCTTGAATCAAATATCCCTGTACTTGTCGATTTCTGGGCTGCATGGTGCGGACCATGCCAGGTTATGGGTCCTGTAGTTGATGATGTTGCATCTCAATATGAAGGAAAGGTAAAGGTCTTAAAACTCAATGTTGATGAAAACCCTCAGACACCGGCAAAATATGGCATCAGAGGTATACCCACTCTTATACTTTTCAATAAAGGTGAGGTTGTAGATAGATTGATAGGTGCGCAACCAAAATCAAGCGTAGAAGAGTTATTAAAAAAGGTTTTATAAATATTTCCGTATCCCATGGATAATGAAAAAAGATCTATCTATTTCAAAAAGGTAGAAGAAGAGCCCTTTGCAAGGCTATTAGGTATCAGGCTTGTAGATGTAAACGATGGATATGCATTATGTGAGATGAAATACACAGACGAAATGGATAATCTTTATCAGAATGCCCATGGTGGTGCAATTTTTTCATTAATCGATGAGGCATTTGAGGTTTCATCGAATAGCCATGATAGAATTGCTGTTGCTCTGAATATGAATATTACCTATATGAGGCCACCAAAAAAGGGTTCAATACTCAAAGCAGAATCAAAGGAAATAAACAGAACAAGAAGAACCGCGTCATATAACATCACAGTAACAGACGAAGAGAACCTAATTGCCACCTGTCAAGCCCTTGTTTATATAAAGGACCAAGAGATACCGTTTTTGAGAGAAACCTGATGGATTTAACTACTTAAGTTTTTTAGGAAGCAGAATTAATCGAACCTTATCAATCAAACATTCTAATTTTTTAAAGGTTATGTTATATGTGTTTATTTTGGAGTTATTCTTATTTTTGCCTTTTTATCCTTTTCTGCCTCCACCACAACCCTTTCTTCATTAATATAATAGATAATAATATCCCCTGTTAGTTTATCCTGACCGGAAAAAACATTTACATCCCCTTTCAGGGTTATTATTCCTTTTTTGTTATCGAAGATGGCCTCTTTACAAGTAGATGTGCGGTCTTTTTTAACTATCTTCACATTACCTTTTGCATGTGCCCTTTCAATTTCATTGTTTTTTTCATCCATAAAGGCCTCTATCGTATCACAGTATATGAATAAATCTCCCTGTCTTGCCACTACATTTCCTTTAAAGATCACATATTTTTCCTTTTCCATACCTTCCATAGAATCAGAGACAATATCAATGGGTTTTTTTTCCTCGAAAAATTTCAGCTTCTCATCTTCCCGTGTCTTTTGTAATACTGGCATCTCGGGTTTTAACTCTATATCGGTTCTTGAGGTCTTTTCTGACATGGCATATGGAGTTGATGTTGCCTGGGCAATCGTTAAACTTTTTCTCGGCCTTTTTAAATCTGTAAAAAGAAATTTACTTTCAGGATATTTTGATCTTAATTGCTCGTAATATTGTTCACCTTTCTGGTGGTTACCCATTTTTTTATAAGATTGGGCTAAACAGTACAGAACCCTATCAATCCCCTTTGCATCAGGATATTTTTTTAGTACATATTCAAGCCTTGTGATGGCTGCATTATACTGGAATGTCTTGTAATAAAATTCACCCACATATATCTCCCTATCAACGATTTTCTGTATAAGGGCTTGTCTTTTCTTATCCACCTCTTTTGCATATGTGGATGCTGGGTAACGATTTAAAAGATAGGTATATCTTTCTATAGCCTTAATGGTATATGCCTGGTCTCTATCAAATGAGAGGGAAAGACGTTCGTAACATTCACCTAATTTTTTCAATACATATGGGATGTTTTCATCTTCTGGATGGGCATTGAAAAAATCTTCATAAATCGTTGATGCTTGCACATAATCCTTTTTTTCATAATATGCATCAGCAAGTTTTACAGTTGCTACAAAGGATATGGGGTCAAAGGGAAAATTTTCTCTTATCTGGGAGAACTTTTGAATTGCCTTATCGTATTTTTTTGCCTTCATGAGATTTACGCCTTCCACATATAGATCTGCAGGCTTTTCTACCTTTTTGGGGGCAGATGCACAAGAAGCAAAAAAAGTTAGGCATATTACAAATAAAATAGCTGCAATTTTTTTCATGAAACCATTATAACAGAATAAAGAAAAATATGCTATCCTTAATCGAAACGATGAAACCAGAGGAAGAAATAAGAAAGGGTCTTGAATATTTTGAAATTTCTGTAGATGATGATAAATTGAAGGAGCTACTTATATATGTGAATGAGCTTCAAAGGTGGAATAGGCATATAAATCTCACAGGAAAAAAAGATGTCTCGGAAATCATAAAAGAACTTCTATATGATGCATTTTTTGTATATAAGTTCATTGATAAAAGGTCTTCATTTCTTGATATGGGCTCGGGCTCAGGTGCCCTCTCTTTACCGATAGCAATCTTGGATAGAGACCTTGAAGTGTATTCTGTGGAAAAAAATATAAAGAAGATTCATTTCCAGAGACATATTAAGAGGTTACTGAAGCTTGATAGATTCTATCCATTGTCTAAAAAAGTTGAATACATAGATGATATTGTTGTTGATGTGATTGCTGTTAAAGCTTTTGGTAAGATAGAATTGTCACTTCATAAAGCTTTAAGATTATTAAAAAAAGGAGGGAGGATACTACTTTTGAAAGGGAAAAATGCAAATCCTGTTGAATTTCAAGGCCTTGTGATTACCAAAAATATACTGTATTCCTTGCCATATTCTGAAAAAATGTATAAATTGTTTGAATATACATTAGAGAAGTGAGGTGTTATTAACCATAGAAATTTATTATCCATGGATTTTAAGGACTTTTTAAGATCTATATGCCCTATATTAATTATTCTTATGACATCTTCATGCCTTTTTAAACCACCTGTTTTTGACGAAATTAAATGGAGGCAAGAGATAGAAAGCCAGGATCCAGAAAAATTAAAGGCAAATCATTTTAAAAACGGTATATTTTTCAATCCCTGGTCAGAAAGAAGACATGGAGGATTTATAAGATTTTTAAAATGGAAGTTATCATTTAAACAAACATATTCGGAGGAAGAAAAAAACTTTTTACCAAAATTTATACCAAACCTAAAAGAAAGGATAAAATCATTTGGCACAGGAGATTTTATAACATGGATAGGGCATGCCACATTCCTTTTACGCATAGATGAGAAATATTTTCTTACAGATCCTATGTTTTCTGACCGGGCCCTGATTGTGAAAAGAAAAATTCCACCTGCCATTACAGGTAATGAAATTGGTGAGTTTGCAAAAGATTTGACAGTTTTGATCTCCCATAATCATTATGACCATCTTGATGAAAAAAGCATTAAAGATTTACCTGATCATACAAGGTTTATAGTTCCCCTTGGTCTTAAAAAATTTGTTGAAGATGTGAATAAAAAAAATGTAATTGAAGTGGACTGGTGGCAAGAAGTGGAGATAAGAGAAGGGATAAAAATAATATGTCTTCCAGCCCAGCACTGGTCAAGACGTATCGGACAGCCAGTTAACTCTACATTATGGGCAAGTTATTTGATAGTTTCACCAGGTTTAACTGTATATTATGCGGGTGATAGCGGATATTTTGTAGGTTATAAAGTTATAGGAAGCATGTTTCCTGATATAGATTATGCCCTCATGCCGACAACAGCATATCAACCAAGATGGTTTATGTACTATGCCCATATGGATATAAAAGAAACTATTGATGCCTTTAAAGACCTGAGTGCAAAATTTTTTATACCAACTCAATGGGGAACATTCTGGCTTGGAGATGACCCACCCGGTTACCCAATAATTGAGTTAAAGAGGAAGATAAAAGAAATGGATCTCGATAAATCAAAGTTTATTATTATGGATGTGGGAGAAATTAAGCCATTGAGAGGAAAAAATAATCCCCAAAAGGAATAGACATGATCGATGATATGCATACTTTTCTCAATGAAATTGAAAATTTCTTTACTTTTACAGTAAAAGATGCCCGTGAGATGATGGAGCATTTCCATAAAGAGATGGAAAAGGGGTTAAGAGGAGAAGAATCTTCCTTGAAGATGCTACCTTCCTTTGTTAAAAGACCTAAAGGTATTGAAAAGGGCACTTTCCTTGCCATTGACCTCGGTGGAACAAATCTGAGAGTCCTTGCAGTGAGATTATTAGGGAATGGTAAAATAGAACAATTAGGCATGAAGAGGTTTAGTTTGACAAGAGAGGTTACTTCAGATGTAGGGGATGTTTTTTTTGATTTCATTGCCCTGTGTGTAGCAGACTTTTTAGATGAACATCATTTAGAAACCTCATTTGAACTGGGTTTCACATTTTCTTTTCCAGTGGTTCAGACATCCATATCAAAGGGGATCCTTGTGTCATGGACAAAAGGATTTTCCGTAAAAGGTGTGGAAGGAAGAGATGTAGTGGGCCTTCTTGATAAGGCTTTTAAAAGAAAAGGATTGAAATCTTTAAAGGTTGTGGCCCTTTTGAATGATACTGTAAGTACCCTTGCTGCAAAACGCTATGTTGATCCAAAATGTGACATGGGTGTTATACTGGGTACTGGAACGAATGCCGCATATCCAGAGAAAATAAATAATATAACAAAATATAAGGGTAAATGGGATTCCGATGAGATGATTATAAATATCGAGTGGGGTGGTTTTGATAAGATAAAGGAAAATATTTATGATAGAACATTAGATAGAAACTCAGAAAATAGTGGAAAACAGAAGATGGAAAAAATGGTATCAGGGATGTATATAGGAGAGATTGCAAGAATTATATTGTGGGATGCCTATAAAAGTGGTTTTTTAAACTCATCGGGAATGGATAAAATCTTTTTTAAACCTTACAGTTTAACAACAGAACAGCTATCACTTTTTGTATCAGAGGGTGATCTATTTAAAAAAATGGAGGCCTGGCGTTTTTCCCATAGAGATATTGGATTATTAAAGGAAATAGGTCGAATCGTATCAAAAAGGGCGGCAAGGATTGCGGCCACTGCAATTGCTGCTGTTTTGACCCA
>JAOAFK010000101.1 GCA_026416315.1 Syntrophorhabdaceae bacterium
GCCTCACCCTCACACCCTCCCCAGAGGAAGAAAAAGACCTTAGCCCACCTTTAACAGAGGGCAGATACATAAAGGACACAGACTGGGAGCATAACTATCATCCAAAGCTAAACGGGAAAGACATAGAGCTTGATAAGTATGAACGTTCAAGGGCCCTGGCCATACTGCCTGATGAGAGCGGGTTCTTGCTGGGGACAGATTGGTCACTCAGGTTATACGACAGAAGGGGCAGCCTGAAATGGAGAATACCTGTGCCAGGTGTCGTCTGGTCTGTGAATGTCTCTGGGGATGGCAGGCTTGCCGTAGCTGCCTTTGGTGATGGCACGATAAGGTGGTTCAGGATAAGTGACGGCAAAGAGTTATTATCCCTTTTCCCCCACAGGGATAAAAAAAGGTGGATTTTATGGACACCAAAGGGATACTATGCTGCAAGCCCAGGCAGTGAAGAGCTCATAGGCTGGCATATAAACAACGGCAAAGACATACAATCTGATTTCTTCCCTGCCAGCAGGTTTAGAGACAGGTTCTATAGACCGGATATAATAGCAAGGCTCTTTGAGACCCATGATGAAGAGAGGGCCATAAGCCTTGCCAACAGTGCATCAGGCAGGACAAGGAAAGAGGTCTCCATAAAAGAGATACTCCCCCCTGTTGTCACCATCATATCCCCTCAGGATGGTACTCGTGTCACAAGGAATGAGATAGATGTGAGATATATCTTAAGAAACCCATCAGGAGAGCCTGTAACCAACATAAAGGTCCTCATAGATGGTAGACCCATGGAGCAGAAAAGGGGTATAAAGGTCATAGGTAAAGAGGGTGAGCACAGCCTATCCATCACTATCCCAGGCCGTGATATAGAGCTATCCCTTATTGCAGAGAACAGGTTTGCTGCCAGTGTGCCATCTACAGTGAGGCTCTACTGGGCAGGTGCAAAAGAGGAATACATCATAAAACCAAAGCTCTACATCCTTGCCATAGGTGTAAGTAGATACAGAGATGAGTCTTTAACCCTTAGGTTTGCCCACAAGGATGCAAGAGACTTTACAGATACCATGCTCAAACAGAAGGGTAGGCTCTACAGTGATGTAAAGGTAAAGCTCTTGACAGATGATATGGCTACCAGGGATGAGATAATGGATGGCCTTGAATGGCTCCAGAGGGAGACAACAAGTAGAGATATTGCCATGGTCTTTATAGCAGGCCATGGATTAAACGACTCAGCAGGTATATACTACTTCCTGCCCCAGAATGCAGATACAGATAAACTAAAAAGGACAGCTGTGCCCTTCTCAGATATAAAGAACACGGTCTCATCCATTGCAGGAAAGGTGGTAATGTTCGTTGATACCTGCCATTCAGGTGGGGTCATGGGTAAAAGGGTAATCGCAGACATAACAGGTGTTATAAATGAGCTCACAGGCGCTGAAAACGGTGTGGTTGTCTTTGCCTCTTCTACAGGTAGGCAGTACTCCCTGGAAGACCCTCAATGGCAAAATGGTGCATTCACAAAGGCATTAGTAGAAGGCTTAGGAGGCAAGGCAGACCTTCTCGGAAAGGGCAAGATTACAGTAAATATGCTCGATGCCTATCTTGCAGAGAGGGTGAAAGAACTTACAAAAGGGAAACAGACACCTGTTACAACAAAACCTCAGACAGTGCCAGATTTTCCCATAGCTGTGAAATAAAAATGTTCAATAATCGGGCAGTAAGATCAATGTTAAAAGACAATAATGAATTTGATTGTTAGTAAAGGAATTTTATTGATATAAAAAATGAGGAGATAACCAATGGCTCACAAATCTTTGAGGAAGATTAAATGGTTGAAAATGTTTAAAATTTGTAGATTATTTTATACGCTTATTATATTTTTCCTCTTATATTCCACTCTTTTAGCTTCTCAGTCATCTATCACAGAGTCTGAGGGCTATGCCTGTTTAAGTGAGGACAGGACAAAGAGGCAGACAGAAGAGGTTGGCCTTGCAGATGCCAAAAGAAAGGCTATAGAGCAGGTTTCAACATACATACAGGCTGAAACCCAAATTAAGGATTTTGAGATTCAAAAAGATGTAATTAATGCCTATGCCAATGCAAAGGTGAAAATAATCTCTTCTTCTGGCAGATGGGACAGCGAGCCCCCAAAGATAGGTGATTGTTATAGGGTTAAAATCAAGGCAGAGGTGATTCCAGATGAAAAGGTCCTGGAAAAAATTTCAAAGGCAGGCATTTCTGACGACCCATCAATACCCCTTCAGGTCCAGCTATGGACAGAAAAAAAACAATATAGGGCAGGTGAAAAGATCAAAATTTTTCTAAAGGGGAATAAGCCTTTCTATGCAAGGGTTGTATATAAACAGGCAGATGGAAGTCTTGTCCAGATTCTTCCAAATCCATATAGAAGGGATAACTACTTCCAGGGTGGCACAATCTATGAAATTCCTTCAGGCCCAGATAGATTTGAACTTGAGGTAACCCCACCTTTCGGAGAGGAAAGTATCACTGTTTATGCAAGCACATCAGAACTCGGTGCCGTTGAAGTTGAACCAGCAGGAGGGGTGTATTTGATCAAGACAAAATCAGAAGATATAGCTGATAAAACAAGGGGGGTAAAGATCACAGAAAAGGGTAAATCTAAGGCATCAGAGTTTTATGAAACTAAACTCACTGTGGAGACAAGATAGGGCCTCTGCGTGAGGTGGCAAAGGCCCTTTATCTTTTGTTTACAATCCTCTTTTTAAGTCAAAACGGTCTAAATTCATAACCTTTGTCCAGGCTGCTATAAAATCATCTATAAATTTTTCTCTGCCGTCATCGGCTCCATAAACTTCGCACACTGCCCGGAGCTCATTATGATGACCCAATATCAGATCCACCCTTGTGGCAGTCCATTTCTGAACCCCTGTTTTTCTATCATAACCATTAAATAAATAGGCATGCTCATCAGCAGGCTTCCACTCGACTCCCATATCTAATAGGTTTATAAAAAAATCATTTGTAAGTGAACCAGGCGTATGAGTCAGAACACCGTAATCTGTATAATTATAGTTTACACCTAAAGACCTTAAACCTCCGACGAGCACCACCATTTCAGCCACTGTTAAACGTAAAAGCTGGGCTTTATCCACAAGCAAGTATTCTGCCTTAAATTTTGATGGGTCTTTCAGATAATTTATAAAACCATCGGCAAACGGCTCCATGGCTTCATAGAAGGCAATATCTGTTTGTTCCTGAGTTGCATCAACCCTTCCAGGTATAAATGCAACGGTGACATCAAAGCCTGCCTTTTTTGCTGCAGATTCAATGGCAGCGCAACCACCAAGGACTATTAGATCAGCCATTGAGACCTTTTTGCCGTCCTTCTGTTTTTCATTGAATCCCTTCTGGATCTTTTCATAGATAGATAGAATCTTCGCCAAATCATCAGGATGATTTATCTCCCATTCTCTTTGTGGAAGAAGTCTGATTCTTGCACCATTTGCACCTCCACGCCTGTCAGAATCCCTGTATGTAGCAGCCGATGACCATGCGGTATATACAAGCTGAGGTATCGTTAGTCCTGAGGCAAGGATTTCATCTTTAAGGGCCTTTATGTCTTCTTCATCGATAAGCTTATAGTCCCTTTTCGGTAAAGGGTCTTGCCAGATAAATTCCTCTTTTGGCACCTCAGGCCCAAAATAGCATGCCCGTGGGCCCAAATCACGGTGTACGAGTTTAAACCATGCCTTTGCAAAGGCTGATTCAAACTCTTTAGGATTTTCAAGGAAACGCCTTGCAATCTTTGCATATTCAGGATCAAACCTCAAGGCAAGATCCGCTGTAAGCATCATGGGTGGATGTTTTTTATTTGGGTCATGGGCATCAGGTATGATGGGAGGGGCATTTTTTGCCACCCACTGTTTTTTGCCTGCAGGGCTTGTGGTCAATTCCCAGTCAAAATTAAATAAAAAGTGAAGATAGCTAATACCGAATTTCGTGGGTGTGGAAGACCAGGTGAGTTCAAAGCCTGATGTATATGTATCAGGGCCTTTTCCTGTTTTATAAGTGTTTTTCCAGCCAAGCCCCTGTTGTTCTACAGGTGAGGAATCAGGGTCAGGACCAACAAATGTATCTGGGTTTGCACCATGGCATTTTCCAAAGGCATGGCCGCCTGCAATCAGTGCCACAGTCTCCTCATCGTTCATACCCATTCTACCAAAGGCAACTCTGATTTGAGCTGCCGAGGCAACTGGATCTGGATTTCCCTCGGGGCCTTCAGGGTTTACATAAATCAAACCCATTTCAGTGGCAGCAAAGGGTCTCTGAAGTTCTCCTTCTTTGAAACGCCCCTTTCCTGATAGCATCTCAATTTCAGGACCCCAGTCCGGGGCTTCATCAGGCTCCCATAAATCTTCCCTGCCACCGCCAAAACCAATGGTGTTTACACCCATGGTTTCAAGGGCCACATTTCCTGCAAGGATGATTAAATCTGCCCAGGAGAGCTTGCGACCATATTTTTTCTTTACAGGCCAAAGCAACCTTACGGCCTTATCAAGGCTCATGTTGTCCGGCCAGTCTAAACGTGGTGGAAAGCGTATATCACCTGTTCTTGCACCACCTCTACCATCAAAGACCCTGTAGCTTCCTGCACTATGCCAGGCTAATCGGATAAAAAGTGGTCCGTAATGACCGAAATCAGCAGGCCAGAAGTCTTGGGATTTTGTCATAAGTTCTGCGAGGTCTTTTTTAACAGCTTTTAAATCAAGGGTCTCAAATTCTTTTGGATAGTTATAATCCTCTCCATAGGGATTAATGCATGAACAGTTCTGTCTTAAAATCTTTAGGTTAAGTCTATCAGGCCACCAATCACTAATCCATCTTTTTTTTGGCATATCATTTCCCATAATAACCCTCCTTTTTATTTAATTGATTTGCTAAAAAAACTTGTAAAAAATGTTTGAATGCCTTATCATATAAAATATTTTCAAATAGTAATTACTCTTAATAAGAAATAACATAATGAATAAAAACCTGTCAACAGAAAAACTATTAGATGAATTTATAAACAGATGCAGGGCCAAGGGATTGAAAATCACGCCTCAAAGGATAGCTATTTATAAGGAGGTGGTCACTTCAGAAGAACATCCCTCTGCAGAGATTATATATAGAAAAATAAAACCTTTATACCCGAATATCTCCTTTGACACAGTAAACAGAACACTTCTGTCTTTTACAGAGATGGGTCTTATAGAAATTGTGGAATTTACAGGTATTTCAAGAAGGTATGACCCGAACACTGAAAAACACCACCATTTCGTATGCAGACAATGCGGGAATATAATTGATTTTTATTGCAACAAGTTTGACAGCCTGGATATTCCAGAGGAGATAAAAGAAAAGGCTATGATAAAAAAAATCAGGGTGATTTTAGAAGGTATCTGCAATAACTGTAAAAAAGATTTAGAGCATTAGCTTGAAAAGACTCATAAGCCCGAAAGGCAAAACTCCCATATAGATGATGATGAATATAAGGACATAGCATATGACCTTTTCATGGCTGGTCAGCTTCATGACATCATATTGTGTTGCCTCTTTTGAATAACTCATACGGACGAGATTTAGATAGTAGAAAATGGATATGACGGCATTTACAGCACCTATTATAACTATGGCAAGATATCCCTGTTTAAAAGCATTTGTAAACAGGAAAAATTTACCGGTAAAACCACCGGTAGGTGGAATACCTGCAAGGGAAAAGGCAGAAACTGCGAGTGTCATGGCAAGAAGGGGTGACCTCTTTGAAAGTCCCACCAAATCATCAATTGTTGTGTTTTCACCATGTTTTGAAATGGTGATGATGACAAAGAAACAGGCAAGGGTCATAAATACATAAATAGCAGTATAGTAAATAGCAGAGGCAATACCATCTATATTTAAGGTTAAAATACCCATCATGAGATACCCTGCATGGGCAATACCGGAGTAGGCAAGAAGCCTTTTTAAGTCCCTTTGAGTAAGACCCACGATGTTTCCGAATGTCATGGATAAGGCAGACAGAATGATCAATGCATTTACAAAATTATAATGCATGGGTGTTGCAATTGTGGCAAATCGAATCAAAATTGCTGTGGCTGCAACCTTTGGAAGGGTTGCTATAAAGGTTGTGGTCATATTTGATGAGCCTTCATAGATATCCGGTGCCCAGAAATGCATGGGGAACAAAGATAACTTAAAGAAGATACCCGTTAATGTGAGTATCAGGGCAAGGATCCCGAATGGCTCAACCATAATCTTTCTAAATTGGGGGATGATCTCTGATAAAAAAGTGGAGCCTGTTATGCTATATAGATAACCAATGCCGTATAACATGATGCCTGTGGATATGGCACCAAAGAAGAGATATTTCATAGATGCCTCTATCTGGGTTTTATCCTGAGAGCGCCTCAGAGGCACAATGACATATAGGCTGTAAGATGAAATCTCAAGGCTTATGATGATGCTTATTAATTCCACAGAGCTTGAAAGCATCATAAGACCAAGGGATGAAAAAACAAGAAACATGAAAAATTCAGATAAATAATCGTTTTCTATGCCATCCTTTTCAGAGAACATCCAGATCACGAGGGTAAGACCTGATGCAATCAGTATTTTAAATATCTGGGAAAATAGGTCAATTCTATAGGCGCCGAAAAATAGTTCTCCCCTTTCCGCTCCGGACAATATAGTAAAAATCAGGGCAATAAAGGACATAACCTTGGCGGTTATTATGATGTATTGTTTTGACTTACCCAGGGATATAAACAAAAAAACTATGGAAAAGAATATTAAATAAAGTTCAGGTAAAATCAGCATATCCCACCTTACCGTAATATAACATTTAACTGGTTATGTAGATACATTAAGGTCTTCTCCATGGTATACACAAATGGTCTTGGAAAAAGACCCATCCAGAAAACAAGTATGCATAAGGGGATTAAATAGATAATCTCCCTTGTATTCATATCCGCTAATTCTCGCTTGTCTTCCCTACCCCATACGATCTGCTTTAAAAGCCTAAGCATATACGCTGCTGCAAGGACAGCCCCTGGTATGGCAAAAAGACCTGCAGCCTTATGCTCTTTAAATATCCCGAGCAACACATATAACTCGCCGATAAAATTGTTTGTACCGGGGAAGGCAAAAGAAGATATGGCAAATAAACCAAAGAAGCCAACATATATAGGCATGATTTTACCAAGTCCTGCATTATCAAATATCTGCCTACTATGGGTTCTCTCGTATATTATCCCTACACAGAGAAACAGTGCACCGGTTGTAACACCGTGGTTTAACATCTGAAGTAGTGCCCCTTCAAAACCAAAAAGGGTAAAGGAAAATATCCCAAGGGTCACAAATCCCATGTGGGCCACACTGGAATAGGCAATGAGTTTTTTCATATCCGTCTGGCTAAGACACACATAACCACCATAAATTATGGCGATAATAGAAAGGACAATAAAATACGGTGCAAAGAGCTGGCTTGCCTTAGGGGTTATGGGCAGGCAGAACCTCATAAAGCCGTATGTCCCCATCTTTAAAAGCACACTTGCAAGAAATACACTGCCGGCTGTTGGTGCTTCTGTGTGGGCTGCCGGTAACCATGTATGGAAGGGAAACATGGGTACCTTAATGGCAAAGGCTATGGCGAATGCCAAAAATACCCATGCCTGAAATGTTAGGCTGTAATCTCTATACATGGCGTTCGGTATGCTGAAGCTACCCGTTGTAAGGTATATGGCAATAATGGCCACAAGAAGGAACACACTGCCAAAAAGGGTATATATGAAGAATTTAATGGAGGCATAATCCCTCTGCGGCCCACCCCAGACAGCAATTAAAAGATACATAGGCTGTCTCTTATACACATCT
>JAOAFK010000140.1 GCA_026416315.1 Syntrophorhabdaceae bacterium
AGGGATGTTTATACTTTTTCATGCAGGTGTTGACCGTGGTCTACCCTACCCTATCCATGGCACCCCCAAACGCTTTGCTGCCGTTAACAAGGCAATCCCTGAACTTCGTATTGTTGCTGCACATTTAGGCGGAGAAGATGTTTATGAAGAAACCTTAAAATATCTTGTAGGGCAGGATATCTATATGGATACATCATTTGTGTTACAGAAAGCACCCAGACCATTCCTTGAACGCATTTTTAAAGAACATCCAGCGGAACGCATCCTGTTTGCATCGGATAGTCCATGGACAGACCAGAAGGAGGCGCTTCAGTTTCTGTTAGGGCTGCCATTTCTCTCTGATAGCGATAAAGAAAAGATATGTTTTTACAATGCAGCAAAACTTCTAAATTTTTTATAAATTTTAAATAAAAATGTTTAATTTTTTATCTTTTTAGCATTAGTAATTAACAATTTTTCTTCGCACTTTGCAAAAATCCAGAAACGATTCAGTGAAATATTGCCTCTATAATCCTTATCTTTCAAAAACAGATATACAGTTTTTGTCTCAGCGAGCTTTAAAAACTCATCCATTTTAAAAAAAACCTTTTTTTCTTTTTCTTTTTTAATGCCATAATCGAGATCTTTCTGCACTCTTTCAAGGAGAAAAACATATTGGTTCAAATAAAAAGGAAAAGATGAGTAATCTTCGTATCTTGTCATCATAAAAACCATATCCTCTGTTTTGTAGACTTTTTTTAGTTCTAAGGCAATTGACCGTGATGAAAAGGCTCCTTCATGTGTATTAAAGAATACAAGGGATGTAAAGACAAAAACTGCAAGCATAAAAAAACCATACCTAATCATATGGGTCAAATTTTGTCTTATATAATGATAAAAAGAGATAACACAGAATATGCCATAAAAAATTATATTCATTATTACATAAGGCCTTCCATAGATTAGGATTGGGTCATCTTTTTTTAAAAAAAGCATCAATAACGAAGCAATAAAAGCAAACACTGTAAATGTAATAAAAACGCCTTTAATGAATTTTGTTTTAACAGATTGATTAATATTCAGACCAATTAATATGCTCAGCGCTGGATAACATGGTAGCATATAGTATGAAGATGCACACCTTGATATAGTAAAAAACACAAAAAAAATGGTGATCCAGATTACAAGATAAAGCTGAAGTGCTCTTAACCTTTTTATTGAGCCAAATAGAGACACAAGAATATGAGTCCATGGCAACATACCAAGGAATAATACTGAAAGAATATAATAAGGTGGTCTTGTATAGTAGTCATGCGGTGCCCTTTGACCAAGAAACCTAAAAAAATGTTCCTCCAAAAAAAATTCCCAAAAAAAATCTTTTACAACAAAAGACATATAAACATGCCATGGTAAAAAGATGATGAGGAAAAGAAAAAAACCCTTTAATATATGGGTCAGTTTTAAAATCATTTGTTTTCTTTCTATTAAGATAAAGACTGTCCCAATAAAAAATGGTAAAACGATACCAATAAGTCCTTTTGTGAGACTGGCAAGGCCTGCACTAATAAAAGATAGATAAAGATATACTGTTTTTCTCTTTTCCAAAAAACTCCAAAAATATAATAAACATGCTGTATTAAAGAGGGTAAATACCATATCTGTCATTACTTGTTGTGACATTATAAAAAAGCCAATAGATGTGGCCAAAATAAAAACAGAGTTATCTGATCCTTGTTCATATCTCCTTACGAAACCATTCAGAATTAAAAGAAGACCAAACGCCGCTATAGCAGATGGTAACCGGGCGGCAAATTCATTTATGCCAAATAAATAATAAGACAAACAAACCAACCAGTAAAATAAAGGGGGCTTTTCTATGTATATTAATCCATTTATACAAGGAACAAGAAAATTACCCGACTCTACCATCTCTTTTGCAATTTTTGCATAAAAACCTTCGTTATTATCAAATAAAGGCCTAAAAGAAATAGGCAAGAGGATAAATAGAAAGATAGTTAATAGTTTTATTTTACTTACTATGTTCAATTTCTTACCGGGGATCAATGGTAATTTAAAAATACCAAATTTTTAAACACTTGAAAATATGCTGGAAAACAGAATTTTAAAAATTTATGATTTCTTAAATTGGGGACATAGTTTTGTTGAACCTGGGATGTAATTTCTACAAACTTCTGTGCGGGTATCGTATATCTCGCAGAAGGCTTTTGTGCCTTGCCACTTTAAATAGACACAACTCATAAGACATGTGGTAACATTTGATCCAAATTTATTGACAACCCTATCTTTAATCCACGTAACATCAAAGGCACGTATATGATCAAGGATATCATGACGGCCTTCTATTTCCCATCTTTTTATGTCTTCTATTGTGACATAGGCAGCCATATCGATATGGCAACAGTTGCCACATCTATAGCATAAAATATCTTTTTTTTCATCATTCATTTTTTAAAAAATTTTGCTTTAACTCGCACATTCGGTTGTATCGCCCTTTGCCTTTAAAAGCGCATGGGGAATGGCATTCAAAACAAAAGAAAGACACTCTGTTGCCGCCTTGGGACTGCCTGGAAGGTTAATAATAACACTCTCACCTCTTATGCCGCATATGCCTCTTGATATGATGCCATGCGGGGTTATCTTATAGCTCTCTATCCTCATGATCTCAGAAAATCCGGGGAGATCTTTATCAATAACCATCTTTGTTGCCTCTGGGGTTACATCCCTCTTTCCAACACCTGTACCACCTGTTGTAACTATCAGGTCTATTTTTTCTTCATCCACGAGTCTTTTTAATGTATCTGTTATCACCTCAATCTCATCGGGGATTATTAATGTTTTAATAACATCGTATAAGTCTTTTAACATAGCCTCTATGGCTGGACCACTTTTATCCACCCTCTCTCCCTTAGCACCCTTATCACTTACTGTAACAACAACTGCCTTAAATTTCATTCTAAAACCTCAATCTCATCCCCTACTTTTATATAACCATCTTCTATTACCTCGGCGAAAATACCTTCTCGTGGCATGATACAATCCCCTACCTGCATGAATATGGCACACCCCATGTGGCACTGCTTTCCAATCTGGCTTACCCTCAATACAACATTTTTTCCTATTCTTAGCTTTGTTCCCACAGGTAGTAATGAAAGATTTATACCCTCAGTTGTGAGATTTTCAGCAAAATCTCCATAACCCACATCTATACCTTTTTGTTTCATCTTTTCCATGCTTTCCTTTGCAAGAAGGCTTACCTGTCTGTGCATAAATCCAGCATGGGCATCATTTTCTAAACCTTTATCTTTTATCAGCCTGCATCTACCTACATTTGTCTTTTTTTCACCTTTATCTTTACTGATATTAACCGATAGAATCTTTCCTTTCATACCTTCCACTTTTACCTCCACTTTTCTCCAGTAGATAAAATGGTCCCAACTCGATACTTTTATCTATGGCCTTGCACATGTCATATACAGTTAAACATACATGGGTCACACAGACAAGGGCCTCCATTTCCACCCCGGTCTGTCCACTTGTTTTTACAGTGGATATCACCTCTATAAAGTGTTTATCATCTTTGAATGTGAAATCCACATCAATATGGGTGATGGAAAGGGGATGACACAGGGGTATGAGCTCATG
>JAOAFK010000184.1 GCA_026416315.1 Syntrophorhabdaceae bacterium
GGCGATGTTGAAGGTTCTTTGATTCTTGTTCCGTTAGCTGACCTGTTTTTATGCCATCATCAATTTTTGATTGAATGATGTCAATACGCCTCTGTATTTCATCTGCTGGTGAGGCATAGAGATTATTAACGTATATAAAGACGGTTTTTTTAATTATCCAATAGGATAGTTATTTTTACAAGAAAAAATATGGTAATTTTTTTAAATGACTTTCCACAACTACTTGAAAACTATCCATTATCTGAAACCTCCATTACGGTTTATTAAATAATTGAAGGTAAGCCCTTAAAAAATAATTAGACATTAAAAAACCATAAGGGTTAGCCCTAATAAAGGATAAAAATGAGTGAGAAATATTGTCCTGACAGTTAATAAAGATAATCATTCATAAAACTAATAGAGGCTTTGTTTATGCTATATAGTGAGGTGGCCTATCTTCATGCTTGATAACCTAATAAAAGCAGTGTTATTTAAATGTCCTACATGACAGTGGCAGATACGAGCATATCAATAAATAATCTCATTATAGGCTTTATTAAGATGTCAAGGCCGCCATTTCATTCTGTGGGTGTCCTACCCTTCTTCCTTGGTGCAGTAATGGCATACAGGATGCATTATGTATTCAATCTGCCCCTGTTTCTTCTGAGCACAGTGGCGGTCATACTTATTATGCTCAGCACCTATTACAACGGTGAATATTCTGATATAAAAGAGGACAGGTTGTCATTTGTCTATGGAAAGAGCGCATTCGCTGGCGGGACCAGGTCATAGCCCAGGGTATGTTGCCCCGTTCCTATGCAAAGATAGCAAGCAAGCTATGTATCCCTTGGTCTTACTGTCATTGTTGGCCTTATAATCCAATTCTATTTTAAAACAGGTACCTGGACAATACCCCTTGGCGTATTTGGTATATTATCAGGGTTCTTCTATTCTATGATGCCCATAAGATGGGTGGCAAGAGGGGTGGGAGAGATACTTATTGGCTTATGTTATGGCTGGCTGCCAGTGAGTGTATCATTCTATCTGCAGATCGGAGAGTTCAACCATATCATCCATTGGGTCTCTATTCCCATAGCATGCACTATCTTTAATGTCATACTTATAAACGAGTTCCCTGACTATCCCGCAGATATTATTGCGAAAAAGAGTAACCTTGTTGTCAGATATGGTAAAAAAAGGCTGGTTATCTCTATATCTTTATGATCGTAACTTCTATAGTATTTTTTGTCCTTTCTGTTTTTAAAGGTGTCCCTGAGATAGCACTGGTTTTCTATATACCTGTCTTTCTCATAAAGGCCTTCTTGATAGCCATGGTACTCCTTAAAAAATATGAGAAAAGGAAGACCCTTGAGCTCATATGCGGGCTAACCCTGACAGTAAATCTCGGAACCACCCTTGCCTATGTACTAAGCTATATATTTTAAAAAACATGAAAGGGGTTCTGATATCAACGCTGTGAATCTAAAAGGCATATTCTGGCCACCTAAACTGATATTGAAGCAGATAACGAGTGTTCTTTATTTCAGACACCTTGTTGGCTGGAAGAGTTTCAATAGATGGTTCTTTAAACACAGTATCAAATCGCTACCTGTAGCAGCAGGTGCATTTGGCATGGGGTGCATTGGATTTCCTGCACATCCTGCCTGGGAGGTGACTGGTGCCTGTAATCTGAGGTGCATACACTGCCATGCCCAGTCAGGCAGACCTACTGAAGATGAGCTTACAACAGAGGAGGCAAAGAGGTTTATTAATGACCTTGCAAAAGTAGATGAATTCAGGATGCTTGTCTATACAGATAATGAACCCCTTGTAAGGCCTGATATCTTTGACCTTCTCGAGCATTCTAAAAAGGCAGGATTCACCAATGTAATTGCCACAAATGGGACCTTGATAACAGATGATATGGCAAAGAGACTGAAAAAGGCAGGTGTGGTAGGGGCTGCCATAAGTCTTGATTCATCAAAAAGTTCAATACACAACCGCATCCGCTCCAATGAAAGGGCATTTGAGCTTGCCATGAGGGGCATAGAGGCCATAAGGAAGGCAGGTATACTACTCCAGATAAATACAACTGCCATGGAGTATAATTTCGACACCCTCGATGAGCTTTTGGAGCTTGCTGATATGTATGGCTCAGGCATAATGCTCATGTACCAGCTTGTCCCTGTAGGAAGGGGTGAAAAGATAGGGGATGCCACCCTTGATTTACGTGACAATGAGAGACTCATCAGATTCCTCCATAAAAAACAGAAAAATATATCCACTATAATAGAGCCTGTAGCAGGCCCCCAATACTGGCCCCTTCTTATGGAGACCAATAAAAAAAATGACTATATATGGATGGATATGGCAAAAATGTGCTTCTATGGGTGTGCTGCAGGCAGGGGATTTGTATATATAAAGGCAAATGGCGATATATGGCCATGCCCTTTTGTAGAGATAAGTGCAGGAAATATAAGGGAGAGGTCCTTCAAAGACATCTGGGAGAAGGAAGAGGTATTCAAAAACTTAAGGAACAGAGAGAATACATTGAAAGGTGCTTGCGGAGAGTGTAAATACACGGTTATCTGTGGTGGTTGTAGGGCAGGGCATATGCCCTATTTGGTGATTATCTTGCCGAAGACCCATCATGCTTTATAAACAATGAGATATCAGACCCTATAAAGCATTTTCAGGCAAGGCATATGAAGTGTGGATAAATTTAACGCCTAACCCAAATACATAATAGCAATTCAGAAACATCAATTTTTTTCTTGATATAATAACTGATATTGCGTAATTATGTTATACGACAAATCATCTACCATGGACATTAAAACACAAAAGAAAAGGAACAGAACTCAGGTTAATAAATGGGACTTATTATCTCTATGAGGTAACAAGTAAATAGAATCCTCAGAAGAAAAGGGCACAGGAAAAGAGGAGGGTTAGTTAGGGTTTAGCCATTTCTCAAATGCTGCCTAATAAGGATTTAATTTTAGAAAATTTAAAATTTTAATATCTCCTTCTCGGGTCAAAGATATCCCTCAGTCCCTCTCCGAGGAGATTATATCCCATAACTGTAAGGAAAATGGCAAGACCTGGGTAAAGGCTCAGCCACCAGGCCACCTCTATGTTGTCCTTTGCCTGGGTGAGGATATTACCCCAACTTGGTGTTGGTGGCTGAACCCCTATACCTAAAAAACTTAAAGCAGACTCTGTAAGTATAGCACCTCCTATGCCGAGGGTTGCAACAACATAAACAGGTGTGAGGGCATTGGGCAGGATGTGCCTAAAAATTATCTTCCTTTCCGGATAACCCTGGGCCTTTGCAGCAAGGACAAACTCTTTATTCTTTATGCTTAAAACCTCTGCCCGGACAAGCCTCGCTATGCCCATCCAGTTTGTAAGACCAATGACGATCATGATATTCCATATATTCGGTTCAAGAAGGGCAATAACAGCAAGGATCAGAAAAAAGGTGGGAAAGCACATCATTAAATCCACAAATCGCATTATCACTTCATCAACAATACCACCATAGTACCCAGATACTGCCCCGATTATAATACCTATTAAAACGGCAATACCTATGGATACAAAACCCACAAGCAATGAGATCCTGCTTCCATAAATAATCCTTGCAAGGACATCCCTGCCCAGCGTATCAGTACCGAAGGGGTGTTCAGCAGTGGGGGGTGCGAGGATGTTCTTCATATCTGGTTCCACAGGGTCATGGGGTGATATTATATGTGCTGCAATGGCACAAATAAACATAGGTATAAGGATAATCAATCCAGTTAAGGCAAGATTGTGCTTTATAATCCTTTTAATGATCTCCATACTGTTGGATTATGCAACTATTCTATCTCTGTTAGCGCCCATGCAACAAAGAGGGTAGTTTGGGTATTTTTCTTGGGTGTTTTATTGAACTGAATGGGTGTATTACTTGTAAATGAGCCATCTTCATGCTGGACACTGGCCAGATAACCCTTTGCCTTATCTATCAGATCTTTTTTGTCTTTCAATTTAGAAAGTGCCATAATGGCATAGGCAGTAACTTCAGGGTCTTCAGGGACATTTTCTGTCATCATGGCAAATCCGCCAGATTGTTTTTGTGTTTTGGAAAGCCATTCCACGGCATCGCTCACAAAAGGTGTGGTGGGTGAAACGCCTGCCATAACAAGGGCTCTTATCACCCATGCAGTGCTTATGGCAAGGGAAGGGGACCCCTTTGGCATCCCATATCCACCATCAGGATTCTGGCATCCCATAAGCCAGTCCAGGGCCATCCTCACTGCAGGGTCATTTCTTTTTAAACCTGCATCAATAAAGGCATTTATAACAACAGCCGTATATATAGTAAGGGGTGCGCCCTCTTTTCCTATCCTTTTATAACCGCCTGCCTCATCCTGAACATTTCTTAAATATTCAATGCCCTTTTTGATTGCCTCTTCTCCTGTACCGGCCTGCTTCAGTGCTATAATGGCAAATGCCGTATGGGCAGTGTTATTGTTCCAACTACCGTCTGGCCTCTGGTCTTTTAGTATAAATTCTATACCTTTATCTGCCTTATCATCGTATGCTTTTTTCATCTTAAGAACCTTTACTGCCCAACTTGTAGGTTCAGCCTCTGGAGGAAATTCACCTTTCAGCCTTGACCATGCACCATTTTCATACTGAACAGAAACAATGTGGTCCATTGCCTTTTTAACAATATCCTGAGACTGAGAAAATGCGATAAAAGGGAAGAGGATAATAATGATGGTTAAAAAAATATATTTTTTCATAACTCCCTCCCAAAAAAGATATAAATGAAATATATGGTTAAAATATTACATGCAAAAATCAAATGTGTCAAAAAACTTTTTTAAATTTTAATGTAGAGGGTAAAGACCTTTTAGATTTTACGGTGGACATTTTGCACATATGGATCTAAACTGCATGGTGCTTAAGTAGCGATCCCCCCTGTCTGGTAGGATTACAACTATTGTGCCTTTGTTGATTTTTTCTGCAATCTTTAAAGCAATGGCTACAGCCGCTCCACTCGATGTGCCCACAAATATCCCTTCATGCTGGGCAAGCATCCTGGTTACTTCAAAGGCTTCTCCGTCATTTACAAGATATCTTTCATCAAGTATAGATGGGTCAAATATTTTTGGCACAATGGATTCTGTCATATTTTTTAGACCTTGAATGGTATGACCCATTACTGGTTCTACTCCTACAATCTTTATATCAGGCTTTACAGATTTTAAGTATTTTCCTGTGCCCATGAGTGTTCCTGTTGTGCCCATGCCTGCCACAAAATAGTCTATATCACCGTTTGTCTGTCTGATTATTTCTGGTCCTGTTGTTTCAAAATGGGCAAGGATATTGTCTGGATTATCATACTGATTGGGCATATAGTATTTATCCGGTGCTTCCTCTAATAGTTTATATGCCATCTTTATGGCACCATCTATGTTTTCCCTTGCAGGTGTTAGAAAGACATGGGAGCCTAAACCTTCAAGGATTAATCTTCTCTCCATACTTACACATTCTGGCATACATAGTTCTACCTTATAACCTTTTGCTGCACCTATCATTGCTATAGCAATACCGGTATTACCGGATGTGGGTTCAAGTATGATTTTATCTTTTGTGAGTTCACCCCTTTCCTCGGCCTTCTGAATCATGTAAAGGGCAGGTCTATCCTTTACTGAACCACCAGGGTTACACCCTTCAAGTTTGCAGAGTATCCGCACACCAGGTTTTCTGTTGATATTCATAAGTTCCACAAGGGGTGTATTCCCTATTGCCTCAAGGATATTCATAATATTTTACCTCCCATTAAAAAGTAAATATAACATAACAGAATAATATCCTTGAAACAAGGCATATTTTTATTAAACCATTGAATTTATGAGAATTAAGTTTTATCTTTTAATTTGAAAATCAGAATGAGTAACTAAGATGAAGGTAACAAAATATTGTAAAAATTGTTTAAGGAGGCTTGCAGAAAATACCTGTTTTCTTTCTCATGCTGAGAGAGAAGTTTTATGGGATTGTTTCAGGCTCATAGAAGAAACATTTGATGAAAATGTCACACCACCTTATATTGCAAATAAGATTTTCGGCTTGATAAAAGAAAAAACGCATGTTTTAGACCCCTATAGAGAAAAAAAGGATAAGGAATTAACCATAGCAAAAAAGGTAACAGAGAAATATTATAATTTATTCAGTAAGGACCTGGAAGGTGCATTAAAATTTTCTGCTTTGGGAAACTCAACGGATACATTTCTTGATACAACTAATGGTGATTTTTTAAAACTCCAACAGATAGAATTCTATACCGAGTTAGACAAAATTGAAGAGGAGATACACAAACATGACAAAGATGTGCTTTTTCTTGGTGACAATGTTTTTGATTTTTTATTCGATATGAAACTGATTCGTTTTCTCGAAGATAAAGGCAAAAAAGTATATTATGCAGTGAAAGAATCACCAATTCAGAATGACCTTTCTATAATCGATGTTTTTAAATATCAATTTCACAGAATATTTAGTAATATTATTTCAACAGGCAACGATAGAGTGGGTCTTGAGAAAAAAGATATAAAAGGAAGGATAAAAGAATTCTGGGACGGTGATGCGGTCGTTATTGCAAAAGGTATGGGTAACTATGAGACCATTTCAGAATTCAAGGATGGAAGAAAGGTGATACACATAATGAAGGTGAAATGCCCTGCTGTAAGTGAGGCTATTTCTCATCCTGAAGGAACTTATGTTGCAATAGTTCGTTAATTTTATTAAAATGGAATGCACTATGAAAGGTGAAAACTCATGGGAACAAAAAAGGATTATTATGAAATATTAGGTGTTTCAAAAAATGCAACAGATGAGGATATAAAAAAGGCGTACAGAAAACTTGCCTTAAAATACCATCCAGACAGAAATCCAGGCAACAAAGAGGCAGAGGAAAGATTCAAAGAGATAAATGAGGCTTATGCTGTATTGAGTGACAAAGAAAAAAGAAAACAATACGATACATTCGGCATGGCC
>JAOAFK010000211.1 GCA_026416315.1 Syntrophorhabdaceae bacterium
TGTGGGAATATCGGCAAAGACCTTGTGAGGCTCCTTGAACCCTTTGAATGTAAAATCATTGTATATGACATACAGGAATATACTGAATTCTATAAAAAATATAATATCATAACAATGAACCTTGAAGAATTAATTAGAGAATCCGATATTGTTACCCTCCATGTGCCTCTAAATGATACTACAAGAAATATATTGGATAGAGAGAGGCTTGCGTTAATGAAAAAAGGTTCCTTTCTTATAAATACTGCAAGGGGCGGATTAATAGATGAGGATGCCTTGAAAGAGATGTTAAAAAATGGACACTTATCCGGTGCAGCCCTTGATGTATTGTCTATAGAACCTCCTGAAGATATGGAATTACTCAACCTTCCCAATGTCATCGTTACCCCCCATATAGGTGGTAGCACTGAAGAGGCAATCCTTGCCATGGGAAGGGCAGCCATAAGAGGCCTTGATTGTGCTAAACGGGTAAGGGAGGTAGTTCCATTTTATTTGAGATGATCCATAAATGAAAAACATCTCATCGATAAAACTTATTCATTCACTAATGCCTATTTCATGGGATAGAGACTGGATCTATATGGGGACAGATTATCTAAGGATGCAAAAATTAGAAAAGAAACTCACTGGTAAGAGGGTTTCAATAAGCCTATTTATTAAAGAAGAGACAGAAAACCAGCGGCCAAAAATTTTGAAATGGAATGCTAAAATGAGGGATGCCAACAATGATTCCCTTTATTGGTGGATGACCCATCTTGCTGGTCGCAACAATGTGGGCACAAAATTTTACATATATTTAATACAAATTGCAGCACTCCGTAGATATATTGAAGAACATTTGATTTTATCTTCAGAGGATATATTGATAATATGCGAGGATACATTTTTATTAAATGCAATATACGATAATTTACACCCCTTATTTAAAGTGAAAAAACAGCCAGGCCATCAAATATTATTAATATGCGAAAAACTTTATTATCTATTAAGAGCCATTTATATTTTATTTCGCCAGATCATATGGTTTTGTAAACACAAATATATGGCTAATAAAACAAGGCCCATTGATCTTCAACCTCCAACAGGTGAAGTGTATGTAATTCACCAGTGTCTGGATGATGCTGCGTTTCAAAATGGAGGAAAGATTGCATGTCGTTATTTTACTGTTTTGCCTGAATGGTTGGAAAATCAAGGGAAAAAGGTTTATCGTATACCATGGTTATTTAATGTTACTTATCCCCTAAAGGACGTATATTTAAAACTAAGAACTTCAAACTGTTTCATTCCTGAAGATTGGCTCACATGGAAAGATTATATTTTTGCCCTTTGGAATGGTTTTAAGAGTTCATTTACCATAACAAGAGATGTACCTTTTGAGAATATAGATATATCTGCTCTATTGGATAGAGAAAGATACCTTCAAAAGGGTGACGGTTTATCTGGGGCCATGTTCTGGCGTTATTGGAGGGCCCTTGATCGATGGAGTTCATTTCTTGATAGAATCGTTTTTATTGAACATTATGAAGTAATGCCGCCTGAGCATGTGCAGGCTTACTGGGCGCATTGTAAAAAGCCAGAGAAATCATTTGTTATAGGCTATTACCACAGTGTTTTTTCTAAAGAATTTCTTGCTTGTCACTTACCACCAGGCGAGGACAAATCGAAAATTTTTCCAGATTTAATTGTAACAAACGGGTCTCTTGGGAAAGAGGTTCTAATCAAACAAGGTTTTCCTGAAAATAAATTAAAAGAAGGCCCTGCTTTGAGGCAGACTTTTTTGGGTGTTAACCATAACCCTTCTTGTAAACGTGCATTGCTTGTATTGGTACCCCTTATAACCCATGCTGCAAAGGAACTGTTAGACAAAATTGCTCTTTGTAGACAATGGCTTTACGATAATCAAATTCCTGTTTTAGTAAAAAAACATCCCATGATGAAAAAAGAATTCCTTCTATCGATAATGGGGTGGAATGCGTTGCCAGATAATTGGCACTGGCATGACGGAGAAATTTATACTGCCCTTATTCAATCGAAATGTTCAGTAATTTTATCCACTGCAAGCGGGATAGATGCACTGCTTTCAGGCTGTATTGTTATACCCCTTCTTTCTGAATTCGGAAACACAATGAATTCTGTGGACGTATTAGAAGACCATTTCCCTGTAGTTTCTTCTATTTCAGTAAAAGAAATTTTAAACCGTTTGAATGATATATACTTCAGAAAAACTCAATATTTTGAAAATCAAACAGAAGCCTTAAGGGAGGTATTGCTTAAAGGAATTAATGAAATTAACAACGACACATTAAAGGCATTTTTGATATAGACGTGAAGTTGTCATTAATATATAGAACAGTTTTTTTGATATACTGGGTATTAAATAAGATAACACGATTTTTTTATTTTCTTACCATTAAATGTCAGCTCACAAATACTCATGAGGCACATATTATTAACTCAACAGAATACAATATGATGACTGCCCCCAACGAATCGTACTATGCAGAACAATACGGACGAATTATAATGCCCTATATTTTTTCATTAAATAGAGACCTAACTATATTAGATTTGGGATGTGGGCAGGGTAGATTGACCATTCTTCTTGCAGAAAATCTATTACAGGCAAAAATTATAGGTTGTGATATATCAAAAAAAGCAATCGATCAGGCAAGGAATTATTCTAAAAATAAATCTTTGAAAAATATTGAATGGCGAGTCCAATCAATTCAAGATTGCATTGAAGGTTTTCCTGAAAAATCTGCGGATGTTGTTTTGATGACAGAAGTGACCTTTTTTTATCCTAAATGGGAAAGTTGCCTGAAAAAAATGATCGAAATTTTAAAAGACAATGGATTGCTTATAATGTCTTTTCGGCCCCAATATTTTAATGCCCTTTGCCTTGTAAAAAATAGGCTAATGCAACATATTGAATTACTTATTCATTCAAGAGAAGGGAGAATATTCGGGCCCTCTATTATTTTCACATGGATAACGAGCAAAGAGATATGTGATTTGTTAGTTGATAAATATGGTTTAGAGTTAATAGAACTTAGAGGCATAGGTGTGTGCTCCGGTATACCTGGTGACCCTCATGATGTGATATGTCAACCTTCGCAATTGATTGAAGAAGACAAAGAAAGACTTATGAATCTTGAATTAGAATTGGGAAAAACAGTGCCCGATGCAGGTCGGTATATACTTGCTATAGCAAGGAAAAGACATGATAAATCTTGGAGGATAAGACATTGATACCTGTTTCAAAACCATCCATTGGTAAAGAAGAATTAGAGGAAATAGAGAAAGTTTTTTCTACAGGTTGGCTTGGTTTAGGCTCAACTGTGTTTGAATTTGAGAAAAAAATAGCTGAATACCTGGGAGTTAAAAATGTAATAGCCGTAAATACGGGTACAACTGCCCTCCATTTAGCCCTTGATGCCTGTGGAATAGGAGAGGAGGATGAGGTAATTGTGCCATCCCTTACATTTTGTGCATCTGTTCAAGTGATTACTGCGGTGAGGGCAAAACCTGTTTTTTGTGAAATTAACCCAGATACATTAAATATTGATGTTGATGATGTAATGAAGAAGATTACCTCAAAAACTAAAGCAATAATGCCAGTCCATTATTGTGGACAAGCATGTGATATAATAAATCTTCTCAATATTGGAAAGACAAAAAATATTGTTATCATTGAAGATGCAGCCCATGCCTTTGGTTCTTCTTGTATGGGGAAAAAAATAGGCAGTTTTGGTGATATAACCTGTTTCAGTTTTGACCCCATAAAGAACATTACCTGTGGCGAGGGTGGAGCAGTTGTGGTCCATGATGATAACCTCGCAGAAATAATCAGAAAAAAGAGAAATCTTGGGATCGACAGAGATGCATGGAATAGATACCAAGAAAAAAGACCCTGGTTTTATGAGGTTTCAATGCAAGGTTACAGATATCACATGAGTAACATAAATGCTGCCATAGGTCTTGTCCAGTTAAAGAAGTTAGAGCAATTTTTAAAACGGAAAAGAGAAATAGTGAAAAGATACAACGATGCCTTTTCAGGTATAAAAGACATTTCCCTATTAAAATGTAATCTTGATGAGACTGCACCTTTTTCTTATATGATGCGCATTACAAACGGTAAAAGGGATGATCTGATAGATTTTCTCGCAAAGAACGGAATAGGAAGCGGTGTACACTATATACCTAATCACCTCCAGCCCCTGTTTAAGCCATACTATAAAGAACTTCCCATAACAGAGATGGTTTGGCAGCAGATAATTACTTTGCCATTATACTATGAGATGACCGATGAAGACGTAAATAAGGTAATAGAAAAGGTTATGGCATTTTTTTCATAGATGGAACCTCTTGTAAGCATAAATCTCTGCTGTTATAACTCGGAGCCCTATCTTAGGGAAACCCTTGATAGTATAACCAATCAAACATATAAGAACTGGGAGCTTGTGATTATAGATGATGGCTCTTCTGATTCTACAGGAGAAATAATATCCGAATATATAAAAAAGGGTTATCCCATTCGTTATTATTATCAGGAAAATAAAGGGCTTGGATATTCGAGAAATAGGGCAATAAAGCTTTCAAACGGTAAATACATAGCCTTTATTGACCACGATGACCTATGGCTTCCTGAAAAATTGGAAAAACAAATAAGTTTATTTGAAGAAAAAGAAGAGGTGGGTTTTATCTACACAAATTTTTTTAGTTTGAAAAATGGGGTTAAAAAAATATATTTCAAAAGGCCAAATCCTGAAGGTTATGTGTTTAAGGACTTCCTCTATTCCTATAGTGCTGCCTTACTTACAGTAATGATAAGAAGGTCTTCCATTGAGGGGTTTTCAGAATTCTTCGATATAAATCTTAAACTTGCCGAAGAATATGAATTTTTCATGAGGATTCTGTACAAATCAAAAGCAGCGTATATAGAAATGCCCCTTGCCACATATAGAATACATGAACAGATGAGTAGTCTAAAATTCATAGAAAGATGGCCTGATGAAATGGCCTATATTATGGATAAATTTAGTCGCATCTACACTAATTTTGAAGAAGACTACAAAAAAGAAATATCCTACATGAAGGCAAAGATTGCCTATTATAAGGCAAGGGCAGAGATGGCAAAATGCAACAATTTTAATGCCCGGTCACTCCTTGAACCTTATAAAACTATAGATTTTAAGTTTTTCTTTCTTTATATCATGACATATCTGCCTCCCATCATATGGCATACAGCCCATAGATTAATGACCAAAGGGGCATTCAGTCTATCTGGTTGAGTAT
>JAOAFK010000228.1 GCA_026416315.1 Syntrophorhabdaceae bacterium
TCAAGGCCATGGATGGTGAAGTTTATGAAATACCAGCTATCTTATTTAAAATTCCATTTAGGTTTACTGCCATGAGTAAAAAAACGATCTTTATCTGTGAAAACTGCGGATATGAAACCTTTAAATGGATGGGCAAGTGTCCGAGATGCTCATCATGGGAAACAATAAAAGAGATTAGACAGGAAAAAGAAAGTCCAAAGGCAATGTCAAACCCTGTTATAATGGAAGATGAAGACCTTCAGGAGGAGAGAATTGTTTTGGGCATAGAAGAGCTTGATAGGGTGTTAGGCGGGGGCATGACAAAAGGGTCATCAATCCTTTTAGGCGGTGACCCCGGTATCGGAAAGACAACCCTGTGCTTTGAGATATGCTCAAAGATGGCGGAGATGGGGTATTCATGCCTATATGTATCCGGTGAGGAATCGGCAAAACAACTTTTAGGAAGAAAAAAAAGACTGAGTCTTAAAGGAAAGTTTCCAGTTCTTGCAACAAATTACTTAGACGATATCATATCTGCAATTAATATAAATAAATATGACCTTGTTATCATCGATTCCATTCAATCCATATACAATTCTAAGCTCTCCATGCTTCCTGGCACCATAAGTCAGATAAAGGATGTATCTTCACGCCTTGTCATGGAGATGAAATCAAAGGAGACAACCCATATCTTCATAGGTCATGTGACAAAAGAGGGGGTAATAGCTGGGCCAAAGATCCTTGAGCATATGGTGGATACTGTTCTTTATTTTGAAGGTGATAAGATGCTTCCCTACAGGATGCTCAGAGTTACAAAAAATAGGTTCGGACCTGTAGATGAGGTGGGTATATTTCAGATGAAAGCCCAGGGACTTGTAAGCGTTGAAAATCCTTCAGAGTTTTTTATATCAGAGAGGGGGAGTATGGGTAAGGGGAGTGCCCTATTCCCGTATGTGACAGGCACAAGACCTATTATGCTTGAGGTTCAGGCAATAACACCAAGAACCAGCTTTTCCATGCCGAGGAGATTGTCATTAGGTTATGACTTAAATAGGCTCTTTATAATACTGGCTGTGCTTGAAAAGACAACAGGTAAACCTTTCTTTGATAGAGATGTATATGTAAATATCACAGGCGGGATAAAAACTTCTGAACCAGGAGTAGACCTGGCCGTTGCGGCATCCATACTGTCAAGCTACCTTGAAGTAAATATAGGCAGCGATACGGCCATTTTCGGAGAGATAGGTCTAACAGGCGAGATAAGGAAGATAGTGAACATGGATATAAGGCTCAAGGAATGCAGTAGGCTTGGTATAAAAAGGGTATTATGCCCTAAAGGCATTGAGGACAATCAAGGTCTTAATATAATCCCATTGAAAAATGTCAAGGCCCTTTATGAGCATCTAATTTGACGGTGTGGAAATCTTGGGACAAGCTTGAATTGCCTATTGAAAAAATAGTCAAATATTGTTTATGGAAAGAATAAAAGGTAAAAGATATACACGGTTACAGAACAACATAATGCTTTGAGACAAAGTGGTAAGAAGAAGCCCCTTTTGAGTTTAACTAAATTTCTAATCCTCTACCTATTTAATCCCTTGGTTTACTCAACTTATCAACCTTTTGTTTTCTGTTTTATTATGCCAATTATTCCATTGACAAGCTATCCTGCAGTTGAATAATATAAGCATAGATGCTCTTTGAATTGGGGGGTTAATAATATATGGATAGAAAAACCCTGTTCACCTCAAAACTCTCTTTTGTAATAACCATCTTTTTAATCC